>JBLMXE010000065.1:0-9779 GCA_050257615.1 Chlamydiota bacterium
GCAGGCGACTAGCGGATTCCTCCGTCCACCAACGGGCCAGGGCGCCGCCCAGCAGGTTGCGGAAGTTGGTTTTGGCATCCGGCGATTGTACCGTCACAACCCAGCCCTCTCCATAGGGATCGCGAGACGCCAGGTTGGGTTCCAAAAGAACTTGCTCGTTGACGTCGACAACGCTGCCCTCGATGGGGGAAACCATATCCACGGCGCTGCCGTCGCGGTGCAGGGTCCAGACTTTCTGCCCCTGGCGGATCCATTGTCCGCGCTGCGGCAGCGTGATTCGCTCGATCTTGCCTGCCAACTTGGAGGCGAAGTCGTCCATGCCCACCCGTACTAGGGTGGGGCTTTCATTCAGTGCCCAGGTATGACCGGGGTGGTAGCGCAGGTTGTCTGGCACCTGGAAACCGCCCACCAGGCTGGGCTGCAAACGCGCCGGCATAAGCACATCACGCTGCGGAGGGGCGACTTCGAAATTCGGCCTTACCATAACGCGCCTGCGGCTATAAAAGTGGTCAATCAGCAGCAAGGCAGCGAAGGTCAGAATTACGAGTAGTACGGTCATTGTCCACCTCCCCAACGCAAATGCGCTGGCCATTCTCGGCGGCGGCTTTGGTTTGGTCCGTCCGCCACTTATGCAAAAGGCAATCGGCGTTCCGAAGTGGGGAGAAGATCTGAGCCTGCTTGCAGTCTGCTGATGGACAAGGGGTTAGGGGGACACCTCGCGAGATGTTGCGTTTCCAGAGCGGAAAAATGCAATGCCGATTTGTTGCGATTTACATCAGGCGAAATCGCCGGATTCGCCGTTTGTAACGCCGATCGTGTTGCTAAGCGCCTTGAAACACGGGAGTTCCAGATGCGCTATTCGGTGTAGCGTTACGCAACGGTGGATTGAGGAGGAACGCAACAGACCTTGGCAGCGGGTAATGGCAGTATGAACCTCGAAACTGGAAACTCGAAACTACTCTGCCGCTTTCCCCTTTATCACGATCCCCAGCAATAGCGGTTCGCCACTTTGCAGTTTCAGCTTGTCGGCAAAGACCCAATGCTCTTGGCCATCGTTACTGACCGCGGGCGCTGTATCAGAGGCGGGCTGCACCAGGTTGATGGGGCCGGGGTGGCCGGTGCCTGTGGCCTTGCGGCTCAAGGCCACCATTTGCTTGAAATCGAATTTAGCGGCCGGATCAGGATCATCTGCGGCCCGGATCAATAGGGCAAAATCGCGGTTGTCGGCCACGCCCAGGTGGTTGCCGTCATTGGGCAGCAGTTCGTAACGCAGGGTGTAGAGGCCGGGCTGAATCCCCTGCCCCCGGTAATCGGTGGCCGGTTTGGTAAATGAAATCGCCCCGATCAATGTAGATTCCGACAATTGGGGAAAAAGAGCGCCTTCGACGTCGGTTTTGCCGCTGACGGCCACCGAGGCGGCCAGCCAGATTTTGCACCACTCGCCGCCATCATCCAGAAGCACGCTGTAGCCGGCCGGCTCCAGCGCCTTCTTGAGCGCGTCCGAAGCGGCGGCATCGGTGAGCGGCCCAATGGGTTCAACCTTGGCGCCTCCCGCGGCGAACAGGGCAGGCGCGAGCAACAAAAGCAACGCCCAAAACACGAGGGTACGGTTGCGCAAGTTTTCCTCCACTCAGCCGAGCAGAATACTCCGGCGCAATTGGGCGGCTCAAGTCCTGACACACGGCAGTCCGAATCCTCCTTGTTCCCGGTGCCGTCCCGCCGGGACTCGATATTTATTTTGCCAAGGCTACCCAGGACTTCCGTCCTGGGCTTTACTATCCTGTCCCTCCGGGGCTGGAGTCAGGCTCGGACAGTCATTTTGTCCCGGCAGAATTAATGTCTTAAGTTTCTAGCGAGAAGCGCAAGGTCCCTCCACTCACGCTTCCTCGCAAGCTCGATCGCGCTCGGTCGGGATGACAGAGGAAAGGAAGTAAGTGGAAGACATTCTTAGGCTGCCTCACGAGTTAAGAACAAAGGCGCAGAACCGGATGGCTCTGCGCCCTCAGCGTTAAGAGAAGTTATCAGCGGGCGAAGGTGCCCACGAAAGCGCTGCGTTTGTCGTGGAGTTCCCAGGACTCGCCCAGGTCGTTGCCCTGGTACTTGTCGGTCATGGCCACCACCGGCATGGCGTGCGCGGTTTCTGTCAGCGGCGGGTAGTAAGTGGATTCGTTGCCGCAGAAGTGGTCCTTATCGTTGAGGCCGCGGGTCTGCACGGTCACGAAGCTCCCGGCGCGCAGGAAGGCGGCGCCGTGGTGCTCGTGGTCGCGCAGGACGGCGAAGTCCACAGGCGCAGCCACCACCCGCTCCACATTGCCAAGCAACTTGCCTCCCATGTGGCGGGCGAAGGCACTGAGCGCGGCCTGCTGCTGCGGCGTGGCTTCGTCGTCCACAATCAGAACGGCCTTGGCGGGATAGGGATCGGCATAGGGGTCGCCCAGGGTGGCGTTGGCGCGCACCACCGCGACCACGCTGTGGCCGGCCAGGCTGACGCCGTCCCAGCCGCCGCGCTGCACATGCCAGGCCATGATTGCCTCCTGGCCATCCAGGCCGACTTCGCCGTTGGCGAAGCAGGGGCCAGTCCACACATCGGCGCTGCGGGTTTCGATGTAATCGCCACTGATCTGGTCAGCAGCCAGGGCGCTGCCGGCCAGCACGAGCACAGAAACAACTAGCATTGCAAGTAGACGAGATTTCATGACGAACTCCTCACCCCGAGGTATTGTGACTATTTTCCGCCAAACTTGTGGGAAAAGGAAGGGGCGGGGAGCATTTGTAAATTGGTAATTTGTAAACTTTTTAAAATTGCACTATGGTCCGCGAGTGCAGCGCTGGCCCCCGCCGCAATCGGCGCTAATCTGCGTGCATCCGCGGCGAAGAAGTTGATTTTCTGTGGTCTGCGGCGAAGAAGTCAGGTCGCAGGCGGACAAATGCCAGCCGGGAGTTGTATACTTTCCTGCCCACGGGAATACAGGCGGCGCGCGCCGCCTAATTGTCAACTCTGCGCAACCAATCACAACCTTTCATATCGGCGGCCTCGAGCCGCCACTGCAGACCGTTAGCGGAGATCAGCAATGGCTGACGACGAAAAAACTCCCTCCGGTGTTTCACGAAGAGAATTTCTGAAAATTTCCGGCATCGCCGCGGCGGTGCCGCTGGTCGCGCCCCAGGTGGTGGAAGCGGCGGGCGAGAAAGTGCCCGTCTATGGCCCGGGTAAGGTGCCGATGAGCTTCACCGTCAACGGCAAAAAGTACAGTGCGCAACTGGAGCCCCGGGTCACGCTGCTGGACGCGCTGCGCGACCAGTTCGACCTGACCGGGGCCAAGCGGGTGTGCGACCGCGCCGAGTGCGGCGCCTGCACCGTGTTGCTCAACAATAAGCCAGTGTATGCCTGCACGGTACTGGCCATCGAAGCCCAGCACCAGCCCATCACCACCATCGAGTCACTTTCCGAGAGCGGTAAGCTGCACCCCCTTCAGGCGGCATTTGTGCAGCATGACGGGCAACAGTGCGGCTTCTGCACGCCCGGTTTTGTGTTGGCCTGCAAGGCGTTTCTGGATCAGTACCCGCACCCCACGGCGGAGCAGGTCCGCTACCACCTGAACGGCAATTTGTGCCGCTGTGGCACCTACAAGGGTATCCGCGAAGTGATTGCGCAGATGTCCGGCACGAAGGGAGCGTAAGGTCATGGCGGAATACAAATGGCCGGCGCCGGCGGAACGCACGTTGATCGGGAAGCGCATTGCGCGCGTGGACGGCCCCGCGAAGGCTTCCGGGCGTGCCAAGTACAGCTACGACTACAACCCCAAGGGGCTGCTCTTCGGCAAAGTGCTGCGCTGCCCGCACGCCCATGCCCGCATCACCAGCATTGACACCAGCGCGGCGGAGAAGATGCCCGGCGTGAAGGCGGTGCAGGTGGTGCAGAAGGCGGGCACGGAGATCCTGTGGGCGGGCGACGACGTTGTGGCCGTGGCCGCCGTGGACGAGTCCAGCGCGGAAGACGCCATCCGCGCCATCCAGGTGAAATACGAGGTGCTGCCGCACAACGTTTCAGATGCGGAACCGCCGCCGGGCGCCGGCGAAGGCCCTCCTGGGCCGATGACTGAGGACGACCTCGACGACGCGCTCAGTAACCAGGTGCCAGAGGCGCAAGTCATCAGCCGCTTGCAGAAGGACGGCGTCACCTTCAAGGTGACAGATGACATGGCCAAAGAGCTGAAGGGTTACGGTGTCCCTGATGCCGTGATCAATGCCCTGAAGGCGGCTCCATATCATCCCGAGGCAGCCAACCAGCAGCGCCCACCCTATCAGAAGATGGCGGCGCAGACGCAGGGCGATCCGGATAAGGGCTTTGCTTCCGCCGAGGTCGTTTCCGAGGGCGTCTACGGCGCGTCAGTAATCACCCACTGCTGCCTGGAGACGCACGGCTCGGCGGCGGAATGGCCCAGTTCGGATCATCTGTTCGTGCACTGCTCCACCCAGGGCGTTTCCGGCCTGCCTGGCCAGTACGCGCAGGCGCTCAACATTCCTGCGGGCAACGTGCGCGCTCACCAGGACAACATCGGCGGCGGATTCGGCAGCAAGTTCTCGCCCGACCGCTGGGGTATTGCCACGGCGCAGCTCTCGAAGAGCGCCGGCGGCAAGCCGGTGAAATACATGCTGGAGCGCGACGCCGAACTGATGACCGCGGGCGCCCGTCCTTCCGCCTTCGCCCGCGTAAAGGTCGGCGCCAGGAAGGATGGCACCGTGGTGGCCTGGCAGTCGGATTCCTGGGGAACGGGCGGGCCGGCGGGAGCGGGATCGCCGCCACTGCCCTACGTCTTCGAAATTCCCAACCAGCGCAAGCAGCACACGGCGGTGCGCACCAACCAGGGCCCGGCTCGCGCCTGGCGGGCTCCCAACCACCCGCAGGCGGCGGTCATCACCATGTGCGCCCTCGACGACCTGGCGCACAAGCTCAACATGGACCCGCTGGAATTCTTCACTAAGAACCTGGAGATCGCCGGCCCGCGCGCGCCCATTTACAAGGAAGAATTCCCCATAGCCGCCGAACTGATGGGCTGGAAAGAGAAGTGGCACCCGCGTGGCGATAAAGTTGCGGGCCCCACTAAGCGCGGCGTGGGACTTTCCATGCACACCTGGGGCGGGCGCGGCCATGCCGGCAACTGCATGATGACCATCCATCCCGACGGCTCAGTGGATATCAAGCTGGGCACGCAGGACTTGGGCACGGGCACGCGCACGGCCATCCTGATTGTGGCGGCAGACTCGCTGGGCATCCCCATGAACGCCATCACCTTGAACATCGGGGACACGCTCTATCCGCCCGACGGCGGCTCCGGCGGCAGCACCACCATCGGCGGTGTCAGCTCCTCGACCCGGCGCGCGTCGCTGATGGCGCTCGACCAGCTATTTGCCAAGGTGGCGCCCGCGCTCAACGCTCAACCCGCCGACCTGGAAGCTAAGGACGGCACGGTGCGGGTGAAGAGCGACCACAGTAAAGCGCTGAGCTGGAAGCAGGCCTGCGCCAAGCTGGGGGCCATGCCGGTGAGCGTTACCGGCAAGAATCCCGGCCCTGGCAACTTGATCAACAGCGGCGTGGGCGGGGTGCAGATGGCCGATGTCTCCGTGGACACCGAAACCGGCATCGTCAAGGTCAACAAGATGGTGGCGGTGCAGGACTGCGGGCTGATCATCAACCTGAAGCTGGCGGAGAGCCAGTGCTACGGCGCGCTCATCATGGGCATCAGCTACGCGCTTTATGAGGAGAAGATCCTCGACCCGGTGACCGGGCGCATGTTGAATCCCAACATGGAGTTCTACCGTCTGGCCGGGCTGCGCGACATCCCCGAGCTGGTGGTGCGCATGATGACCGACCCGCTCAACGACAACCGGGGTGTGATCGGGCTGGGCGAGCCGCCCGTCGTTTCCCCGGGCGCGGCCATTTCCAACGCCGTGGCCAACGCCATCGGTGTGCGCGTGCCCTTCCTGCCGCTCACGCCTGACCGCGTGCTGGCGGCCCTGGAACAGCAACAGAAGGCAGGTGCCTGATGCAAGCTTTCGAATACACCAGTCCAACAACCCGCCAGCAGGCGGTGGAGCTGCTTTCCGGCGAAGCGGCGGTACTGGCCGGCGGCACCGATCTGCTCAGCCTGATGAAGGATGATGTGGTCGCGCCCAAGCGCGTGGTCAACATCAAGGAGATTCGCGAACTGGAAGGCGTGCACTATGGAGCGCGTGGCATGCAGATTGGCGCGCTGACCAAGCTGGGCGAGTTGGCGGATCACCCGCTGGTGCGGCGGCACTATCCCGCGTTCGGAGACGCCCTGGTGGAGGCGGCCAGCCAGCAGATTCGTAACATGGCGACGCTGGGCGGCAATATTTGCCAGCGCCCGCGCTGCTGGTACTACCGTGCCGGCTTTGGCCTGACGCCGAAGACGCCCGACGGCAAGTCGCTAGTGGTGGAAGGCGACAACCGCTACCACGCCATCCTGGGAAACGATGGGCCGGCGCTGTTCGTGAGTCCGTCCAGTGTTGTGCCGGCAATGATCGCTTACGGCGCGCGTCTCCGGATTACCGGACCCAAGGGCGCGCGCGAGGTCGCGCTGGATAAGTTTTTCAAGATTCCGCAGGCGGAGGGCGAACGCGAGCACGACCTGCAGCCCAATGAAATCGTGACCGACGTTTTCCTGCCCCCGCCGGCGGGCGCCAGGTGTGCCCACTACGAGGTGCGGCAGAAGGAATCGTTCGACTGGCCGCTGGCCCTGGCCGCGGTCGCCCTGCATATGAACGGCAACACTGTGCGGGCCGCCAAGGTAGTCATGGGCTACGTGGCGCCGGTGCCCTGGGTGTCGGCAGAAGCGGAACAGGCGCTGGTGGGCAAAACTGTAAATGAAGAGACAGCCAAGGCGGCGGGCGATGCCGCGGTCAGCCAGGCCAAGCCGCTGAGCCGCAACGGCTACAAGGTCCAACTGGCGCGGGTGGCGGTGAAGCGCGCCATTCTGCAGGCAGCGCAGGGCAAAGCGGAAGGAGGCGCGGCATGATCAGCGAGCAGGAGCGGTTCAGCACTGAGAATCCCAACCTATGTCCGGGGCTGCGCTGGAAACGGCAGTTCTATGAGTCCGAACCCGACCCCACTGTGCAGCGCTCCAATGACGGCAACTACTGGTGCGTCTACACCCAGACCTGCGTTGGGCCGGATGGCCGCATTGCCGAGCCGGGCGCCTGCTCTCTCCGCCTGAGAAAGTGCCATAGTACAGGCCAGTGCGGGTAGAAGCAGTTCTCGGTTCTCAGTTGCCGGGCCATGGATAAAAGGGAATTCGCCGGGTGGAGAAGCCAGCCACCCACCGCTTTGTATTCGTTAATACGGAAGAGGATTCACCATCTTCACTTGAGATCTGTGCCGAGCAGTTCAGCATTTCGACGTCCCAGTAGTCCGTCTAACACCCCCGTCCTGTGCTTTCTGGAAAAGAAGATAGGCTCGGAGGTTCCGTATCAGGGCATGGCTTCAGCCGTGCCGATCAGAGCCGCTAGAGAGATGCGCCTTCAGGCGCTGCGAGCAAGGCCCAGCGGCTGAAGCCGGTTTTGGGAGCCGGCCGTGGCGGTATGACTGAAGTCATACCCTGATGCGAAGCGTCCTGCTCACCCTTGCAAGACGCCAGGATTTTTCCCGAGCGGACCGTGGGTGCGCCGAGAACTCAAGGTAGCCTGAAAGCCGGAACAACGCTGTTCTGCGTTCCCGTGACCCCAATCACTCCCCGTCGTGACATTTATCACCGTCATGCGGTCCCCCTAAGCCCGAAACTGGAGTTGGGATTGGTGGAGGCCCTCATGTTGCTCGCCTATCGCTTGGTTCGGCTGATCGAGGCACATTCCGATCAACTTGCCGGCAATCTCCTGGAACGGGTGAAGACCAGCGAGAAAACTAGCGCCTACGTCGCCCAGGTGCCGGAGCAGGAACTCCGCTCGCGGGTGAGCGAGGTTTACCAGAATTTGGGGGAGTGGCTGCTGGGCAAGATGGAGTCCGAAGTGGAGCGTCGTTACCAGGAGATCGGCGCGCGCCGTGCCGCCCAGGGCGTGCCCTTAACCCAATTGATCTCCTGCCTGGTCCTGACCAAGGACACTTTGTGGGAATTTTTGCTGAAGGAGGCGGGGGTAGAGAGGCCGGTCGAGGTTTTTGGCGAATTGGAGCTGCTGCAACTTCTCGACCAGTTCTTCGATCGCGCCATTTATTACGCGGCTATCGGCTACGAGCGCGCCGGCGTGCCCCATCCCGTGGGAGCACACCGGGGAGCGGCGTAAAAAGGGGAGAGGACAGCATGACCTGGGTCACGGACTATAAGCGCAAGTTACGCACGGCGGAGGAAGCGCTGCAAGCCGTGCGCTCCGACATGCGGGTGTACATCCATCCCGGCTGTGCCGAGCCGGAGGTCCTGGTCAAGGCGCTCATCCGGCGCGGTCCTGCGGTGGAGAACGTTGAAGTTGTTCATCTCCTGACCCTGGGCGAAGCCGGCTACATCGCACCGGAAATGTCCGGCCACTTCCGCCACAACGCCATGTTTATCGGCGGCAACGTGCGCGCAGCGGTGAACGACGGCCGCGCCGACTATACCCCAGTGTTCTTGAGCGAGGTGGAGAACCTGTTTGAAAGCGGCCAGATGCCCATTGATGTGGCCCTCATCCAGGTGTCCCCGCCTGACGCCCACGGCTTCTGCAGCTTCGGCGTGGGAGTGGACACCACGCTGACCGCTGCCCGCTGCGCCAGCCATGTGATCGCGCAGGTGAATGACCAGATGCCGCGCACCTACGGCGACAGCTTCATCCACGTCAGCCAGATTGATTCCTTTGTCGAGGTCTCCTGCCCGCTTTGCGAACTGCCCAAGCCCCTGATCACCGACATGCACCGCGCCATCGCCCGCAATGTGGCCAGCCTGATTGAAGATGGCGCCGTGCTGCAAACCGGAATCGGCGGTATTCCTGATGCCGTTCTGCCCTACCTGATGGACCGGCGCGACCTGGGCATCCACACCGAGCTGGTTTCCGACAACGTGATTCCTCTGATCCAGGCGGGAGTGATCAGTGGGGAGCGCAAAAGCTTCCGGCCGCGCAAAATTATCCTCGGTTTCGTATTGGGATCGCGCGAGCTCTTTGATTTTGTGGATAACAACCCGATTTTTGAGTTCCACCCCTCGGCTTACACCAACGATCCCTACCGCATCTCGCAGAATGACAACATGGTGGCGGTGAATTCCGCCCTGCAGATTGACCTTACCGGGCAGGTCTGCTCCGATTCCATCGGGCAATATTTCTACAGCGGCATAGGCGGGCAGGTGGACTTCCTGCGCGGCGCTTCGCGGGCCAGGAACGGCAAAGCCATTATTACCCTCTCCTCCACCGCTAAGGACGGAGATGTCTCGCGCATTGTGCCCACGCTCAATCCGGGCGCTGGCGTGGTGACCTCGCGCGGGCTTATCCGCTACGTGGTCACGGAGTACGGCATCGCTTACCTGCACGGCAAGTCTATCCGCGAGCGGGCCAAGGCGCTGATTGACATTGCCCATCCCAAGTTCCGTGCCGAGCTTTACGAATATTGCGAACGCACCAAGTGGTTGCAGCGCCCGGCCGCATTGGCGGCAACGAGGTGAACATGGCAGCGCGTGGCAAGGTCACGATTGATGTTGAGGAATGCAAAGGCTGCGGGTTGTGCGTGGAGTCCTGCCCCCCCAAGTGCCTGCAACTGGCGCCGGAGCTGAGCGCTTACGGCGTGCACCCGGCGCGCTATA
>JBLMXE010000066.1:0-3125 GCA_050257615.1 Chlamydiota bacterium
GGAGTGTACGCGGACTACACCCGGCTTTCGCCCGCCGGCAACACTAACTTTACAGGCGTCGGCGGCCGCTTAGGCTTCAACGTCAACGATCACCTGCAATTTGAAGGCGACATCGGCTACGACTTCGCGCGAAACTTCACCACCACCACCAGCAACGGCTTGAGCACGTCGTTCTCAACTTCGAGCCTGCGAATGTTGCGGGGGCTGTTCGGACCCAAGATCCAGACCGGAGTGGGACCGGTGAGGGCCTACTTGGTGCTGAAAGGCGGATTCCTGAACTTCGGGGTATCCCACAAAGGAGCAGCCACGGGTTTCGCTAACTCCTTTGGTGGGGTTCTGAACGGCGACACCAACGGCGCGTTCTATCCGGGAGTAGGCGCGGAGTTCTTCATTGGCCACGTTTTCGGGCTGCGAGCCGAAGCCGGCGACCTGATGTACTTCGATAACGGCGCCAACCACAATTTGAATGTAACCTTCGGGCCTACCTTCCGCTTTTAGCCGGTCTGAGTGAGCATGGCGCCTCTGGCAGGAGGCGCCATCTTACCCTCAAATTTCCCAGCTTGTAACCCTCGCACGCCGTGCTACCATCACGGCCTGAGGCGATTCCCCCCGCCGCCGCTTTCGCGGTGCGCATGAGTAACCAGGCATTCTACTTATTGTCCCAGCCCTCACCGCGAGGAGCTTCGTTACTGGCGTTGCTCTCGGTGGCCCTGCTGTTTGTTTTCCCAGTTCGCGGGCGAGCGCAGGCCAGCGATCAGGTCCACATTGTTCCCGGCAAGCAGGCCGCTCCCAGGACCATACCTGCCGATGCTTCACTCACAGTTCACAGCAAGCCTTTTCGCGCCGATGTGGACCTGGTGCTGGTGCCGGTGACCGTGACCGACACCATGAACCGGCCGGTGGTAGGCCTGACGAAGACTGACTTCTCCCTTTACGAAGATGGCAACCCCCAGCAGATTCGCTCCTTCTGGTGCGATGACTCTCCAATTTCCGTCGGCGTGCTACTGGACCTGAGCAAGAGCATGAGCAACAAGCTGGATGTGGCGCGGGAGGCGCTAGGCAAGTTCTTCGCCCTGGGGAATCCGGAGGATGACTACTTCGTGATCACCTTCGCCGACCGTCCCGCCCTGCTGGCCGATGCGAGCGAATCCATTGGCACCATCCAGGCCCGGCTGGCAAACGCGGCGGCCGGAGGGCACACTGCCCTGCTGGACGCCATTTATCTGGGCGAGAACGAACTGCAGCAGGCGCGCTATAAGCGCCGCGCCCTGCTGATTATTTCGGACGGCGGCGACAACCGCAGCCGCTTCACCACCCGCGAACTGAAAAGTATGGTCGAGGAAGAGGACGTCACCGTGTATGCTATCGGCCTTTTCGACAAGGTATTCAAAAGCCCAGAGGAGTGGGCGGGTAAACGGCTGCTGACGCAAATTACAGAGGCAACCGGCGGGCGGACGGTTACCCTGAACAATCCCAAAGACCTGCCGCAGGCCGCGTCGGAGATCAGCATAGAAATGCGCAACCAGTACATCCTGGGATACCGGCCGAGCAATGCGGCGCGCGACGGCAAGTGGCGCAAGATCAAAGTGCGAGTAAGCCCGCCGGCCCAGACCACCCAGTTGCAGGTTTACTCCAAGAGCGGGTACCGGGCGCCGGAGGAGTGACTTTGTGGTAGCAGTGCACGCGAGATCCTTCAGGCCTGAGGGCCCTCAGGATGACGCCTTTTTGCGAAAGGACTAGGCTTCGTACGTCCATTTGCCGCCGACCATGGTGCGCTCCACGGGAATATTGAGCAGCGAAGATGGGTCGCTGCGGAACGGGTCGCGCCCGAGCACGATCAGGTCAGCCAGCTTGCCGGGCGATATTGTGCCCTTGATGTTCTCCTCGAAGGACGCGTAAGCGCCGTTGATGGTGCCGCAGCGGATCGCCTCTTCTATCGTAATGCGCTGATTGGCGCCCCATACCTTTCCCTTCATGTCCGTGCGGGTGACTTGCGATTGCAACCACATCATGGGATCGGAAGGACTGGCGGTGTAGTCGGAGGCGTCGGTGGGGCGAAGGCCGGCATTGAGAAAGTCGCGCATGGGGAACATGTGCTGGAGGCGCTGTTCACCATAGAAGTGCATGACGTCGCCGTGAAAGTAAACGTAGCAGGAGAAGGGCGCGGGGATAACGTTGAGCGCCTTCATGCGCTGAATGAGGGCCGGGTTGAGCAGGGTGCAGTGCTCGATGCGGTAGCGCGGATCGCGGCGGGGCATCTCACGCTGCACCTGCTGGTAAACGCCGAGGATTTCATCAATCGCCAGATCGCCATTGGCGTGAGTGCCGAGCTGCCAGCCGGCAGCATGCGCCTTGCGTGAGTTCTCGTAGAGGTCTTCCCTGCTGCTCACCTGCAGGCCGCGGTAGTCACCCATCCCGATGTAGGGCTGCGAAAGCCAGGCGGTGCGCTCCGAAATGGAGCCATCGGCGTATTGCTTGATGGCACCGAGGCGGACCCATTCATCGCCAAAGCCCGTATGCAGGCCAGCGGCAATCATTTTGTCGAGTGCGCGCACGGTGATGTGCGAGTAGATACGCAGGCCCAGTACGCCGGCGTCATGCGCATCCTGATAGCCCTGCAGGTCCTCGGGGCTGGCGTCAGCGTCGCAGGCGGAGGTCACGCCCTTGCTGGTCATCATTTCGGAAATCAGCTTGGCGCCGGCGCGATAGTCATCGCGCGTGGGCTTATAGGCAATCAGCTTTTCGAAAACGGCGGTGGCACGGTCGCCCACGTGTCCGGTCAAGTGCCCGGCGCTGTCGTGTTCAAAGCGCCCGCCGGGCGGGTCAGGAGTTTTTTCATCCACGCCCGCCAGGTTGAATGCCAGCGAATTTACGAAAACGGTGTGGCCACCGCGATGACGCACCAGGAGGGGATGATCGGGGACAGCGGCGTCCAGGTCCTGGCGGGAAAGGGGGCGGGGCGTTTTGCCATCGTCGTACAGAAATCCCAGGACCCACTGGCCGGCGGGAGTTTTGGCGGCCCGGTGGCGAAGGG
This sequence comes from Chlamydiota bacterium, assembly GCA_050257615.1. Taxonomy (GTDB): domain Bacteria; phylum Acidobacteriota; class Terriglobia; order Terriglobales; family Acidobacteriaceae; genus JAICWP01. Next base: position 3,035 of record JBLMXE010000066.1, read on the forward strand.
CGGCGTGGATGGCGGAAATGGAATCCTTGTCGCAGGCCACCATGCGCAGGTGCTCGACCCCGGACTCAACCGGGTGACTGTGAGCATCGTT
>JBLMXE010000067.1:0-3411 GCA_050257615.1 Chlamydiota bacterium
TATATGCCGGCTGCGCCCAGGTGGGGGAGTTCTGCGCCAGCCAGGTGCCCAGGCGCGCCAACATCAGGTTGATGCCGAAGGCAAAGCTCAGTTCCTTGCCGCGAAACCACTTGGCCACGGCAGTGGTCACGGCCACAATCATGGATTCCGCGCCCAGACCGAATACCAGCCGCCCGGAGGCCATCACCACCAGGTGGGGAGAGGCCACTGTAATGGCCGCGCCCACCAGGCAGAGCGTGCCAAAAATGAAGATGGCCTTGCGGGTGCCGATGCGGTCCACAACGATTCCGCCCACTAGCACCATGAAGACGTTGGGCATGCTGTAAATAGCCTGCAGCAGGCCGATGTTGGCATCGCTGAAGTGCAGCTGTTTGACCAGCAGGTCGGCGATGGGGGCAATGCAGTCGTACACGTAATAATTGCCCAGCATGGCCAGGCTGATGAACATCAGCACCACCCAGCGATACAGGCGGGAAGGCTCGGGGCGGGCAACGACTTCAGGAATAGCGGCGTTGGTGGTCAAGTTGAACTTCTCGTTCGAGTTGGCTGAAGGCAGAGGATAGCAGATAGGGCAAGCTGTCCGGTGTGACCAGCATCACCAGGGCAGGCCGGCAGTTTCGAGTCTCCAGGCAAGGTCCCCGAGGTCCGAAATGGCAAGCGGCTCTTAACCAAACAGGGCTGACAATGTTCGGAAGAACTCTGCAGGCGTGGCGATGCGCAGGGAGGTTCGGCGGGCGACCGTCCTGGTGAAATGTTTCGTGTTATGGGTTAGGAGCCAATCGGGTTTGCTGGCCATGGCAGAGAGGAGCACAGGCACATCCGCCTCGTGACGAATCAGATGCCGGCTTATTCGAACCTGCTCTGAATCGGGATAGGGAACAATCTCCGGGTTGGCAAGTTTAATGAGGCGGCGATAATCTTCGATCAGTTGCTCCGCGTCCAAAGCCGCTATGCGTTCGGCGTGGATGAGCAGGTTTTCCTCCACTTCATCGCGTACGGCCTCCGCCAGGACCAGCTTGCAAACCTTGGCGGCGCACAAGGACAAGGTGGCCTTGTCGAGGCCCCAGGGGGAGACGAGCCCTCCTGTCAGGACGTTGGAGTCCAGGAAAAGGCGGATCCTGCGCTGGCTGGTCACTTAGGGCGGTGGCGCTTGCCGTAGCGACGCGCGTAAACGCGATTGCGGGCCTCCGGGAGGGTGGCCAGAAGCTGTTCCGAGGTCACGCCAGCAGCGGTCAGGCACGAACTTACCTGCCGGCAAAGCTGTTCGAAGCGGTGTTGCTCCGGCAGGAGGATGAGACCGTCCCCCAGACGCAGAACCGCAAAAGGCGCCCCGTTTCCCAACCCAAGATCCTCGCGGAACTGCTTGGGCACCGTGAGCTGTCCTTTTTCCCCGATCTTAGTGGTGGTGAGGTACTCGAGAGTGGAGTTGCGGGCTGGCATGGTCAGTAGGAAAATCCTACCACAAAACCTGCGGGTTACCAAGGCTGATGTAAAGCTGGGATGGGAGGCAGTTTCCAGTTTCGAGTTTCAAGTTTCAAACCAGCGTTAGTCTGGAAACTCGAAACCCGAAACTCGAAACTTTGAAACCTTCTCCTACTGCTTGGGCGCCGGAATCGCGGTTTCGGGCCGGCTGGCGTCCTGCTGATGAATGCGGTCAATATCCTGGTTGGTATAAACCTTGACGGGCGGATGCGCCTGCCCCCAGGCACGAATCTGCTGCGCTGCTTGCGCCAGATTGTCCGGCGCAGCGGGAATGGCATAAGCGTTATCGAATACTGCCGCGCCAGGGTTGAGGAAAACCGTCTGCGGTGCATTACGGGCCATGATCATGCGATGCCGCACGGGGCGCGAACGGAAGCGATGACCAAGCCCGGCGGCCAGGGGCACGAAGGGCCGCGGTCCAATCAGCGATGAGGTCGCCCCCACCACGGTTGGCTGCCCGCTTACGCTCACCAGGGGAATCGTGGGCGGAGTCATGTTCGCCGTGCTGCTCAGGCCCATGTTGGAGATCGAAAGGGTGGCGTTGGTCGCCCCGGCCACGTTGCCGGGGGTAGCATTGCTCGCTCCCGCAGGCGATAGAGAGACCGAGTTCAGACTCATCATGGGAGTGCTAAGCACTGGATAGTTGAACTGATCCCAGAGCAATCGGTTGCTGGCAAAGCCAGTGTTCGTCACCCAAGTCTGCCCAAAACCCTGCGCCACCGCCAAAATCAATACCAGAACTGCCCCTGCCAGGAACCCGCGACGCATAACTTCCTCCCACTCGGCTGGTTGGCCGAGTATCTGGGCAAATCTTAAAGCTTTTCCTGCTGAAAAGTCACTAACTTCCTATGTAGCGGGCATATAAGCTTCTGGCGGTGGCCGTATCTGAGGTCCCTTTAATAATTGCCCGCCCATCGGGAAAAAGGGTGAATTCGTAAGGCTCATGCCAGAACTTGAGGACGAACTCATTGTGGCGGACGGTGCCGTGGGCCTTAAGTCGTTCACTCATAAGGGCAAAATCCACCGGACGGGCGTGCTCATGGATTTGCACCGAATTTCGCCCGCAAAGAGTGATATGAGCCCGTCCTTTGCCCTCCAGGTGAACAAAGTCACGGCGCCCACAGGCGCGGCAGTCGGGGCGCGGTTCGCCTGCCTGAAGAGCCGACGAACGGTTGTCCCAAATGTCCCAGGAGAGCAGAGTACGGCGCAGTTGCTGTCGCGCTCCTACCAGCACCTTGAGAGCTTCGGCGGCGGCCGCCGAGGCGAGCAGGCTGACCGCCGGGCCCACGACGCCCGCGGTCTCGCAGGTCTCGAGCGCGCCTCGTGGCGCGTCCGGAAAAATGCAGGCCAGGCAGGCGGTGTCCCCCGGCAGAATGTTCATGGTCAGGCCGTAGCTGCCTACCGCAGCGCAATAAATCCAGGGCAGCCCCTGCTGAACGGCAAAATCGTTCAGCAAATAGCGGGTCTCAAAATTGTCGGTCCCGTCCAGCAGCAAGTGTGCCCCCGCGAGCAAACGCTCAATGTTTTCCGGCGTGAGGTCGACCACCTGGGGTTCGACCACAATTGCGGAGTTGAAAGCCGCGAGCTTGCGGGCGGCGGCGATGGCTTTGGGCAGAGAAGCGGCAGCATCGGCTTCATCGAACAGGGCCTGGCGCTGCAGATTGCTGGCTTCAACATAATCGCGGTCAATAATGCGCAGCGTGCCTACCCCGGCGCGAGCCAGCAACCCGGCCAGGGTCGAACCGGTGGCGCCGCAGCCTACTATGGCCACGCACGCCTCCGCCAGGCGGCGCTGGCCCTGGGCGCCGATGCCGGGAAACAAAATCTGCCGCGAGTAACGCTCCTCGAAACTCACTGGCCATCCCCTCCGGGTGTAGCAAGCCTTTATTATAGGAGTTAGCAACTCGCGAATCGGAGCATTGCGGCTGT
>JBLMXE010000068.1:0-5255 GCA_050257615.1 Chlamydiota bacterium
ACAACGTGAGCCTGCAAATCGAGCTGATCACGCCGGTGGCGCTGGAGAAGGGGCTCAGGTTCGCCATCCGCGAAGGCGGCCACACGGTGGGCGCGGGCACCATTTCGGAGATTGTTCAGTAGCTGCTAGCTTCTAGCTACTAGCTAGAGGCTAGAAGCCGGGAGCCAAGTTCAGACCAGTTTGACGGAGTTTTAAGCAATGCCACGGGAAATTATCAGCATGCAGTGCACGGTGTGCAAAGAGCGGAACTATTCGACCACCAAGAACCGGAAGACAACGCCGGACCGGCTGGAGCTGGCGAAGTTTTGCCGGCGTTGCCGCAAGCACACTCCGCACAAAGAGGTGAAGTGATCGGGCAATTGTGTAATCGGGTATTTGTGTAATTGGAACAGAGGTGGCAGCGGATGGTTTTAAATTACACAATTACAAATTACTCAATTACTCAATCAGAACAGGGGCGTAAGCTCAACGGCTAAACTGCCGGTCTCCAAAACCGGACTTGGGGGTTCGAATCCCTCCGCCCCTGCCAGATTTGGAGCCGGGCGCAGACAGGTAAACTTAAGGGAAGCAGGCGGTAGATGGCGAAGACAGCGGCGATGCAAGTAAGCGGCGAAGCGGGTCTGGGTGCAAAACTGAAGTCCTGGCCGCAGCGCATCAAGAGTTTTTATCTCGACGTGCGCACGGAGATGAAAAAGGTGACCGCGCCGTCACTCAAGGAAGTGCGCGCCACGACTTCGGTGGTGATTATTACCGTCTTCCTGTTCGGTCTTTATTTCTGGATGGTGGACACGGTTCTGAGCAAGAGCATTGACCAGTTGCTGCGCTATTTGTCGCATCACTAGACAGCGAGACAAGGGAAGACGAAGACGGTTTTTAGATGGCAGACGAAAACAAAATCGAAGAGCAGGCGCAGGCCCAGAACGGGGCGGCGGAGAACGCTATTCCCGGCATGGAGCGGTCGGCGAACCCGAACATGAAGTGGTACATCGTGCACACTTACTCCGGGTTCGAGCGCAAAGTGAAGGAATCGCTGGAGTCGCGCGTCCGCGCCTTTGGCCTGGAAGAGAAGATCGGCCGGGTGCTGATTCCCACCGAACCGGTCACCGAAGTCCGCGGCGGCAAGAAGTACACCAGCGAGCGCATGTTCTATCCCGGCTATGTGCTGGTAGAGATGGACCTGAGCGGCTTCCGCAGCGGCGGCGAGGGCGACCACGTGTGGCACGTAGTGAAGTCCACCCCGCGGGTTACCGGCTTCGTGGGCACGGCCAACGATCCCACGCCGTTGAGCGAGGATGAGGTCAATCAGATCGTTTACCGTGTGAGCGAGGGCAAAGATAAGCCCAAGCTCAAGGTCAAGTTCGAGAAGAACGAGCAGGTCAAGATCATCGAAGGCCCGTTTGCCAACTTCACCGGCGTGGTGGACGACGTCAACGAGGACCGTGAGACGCTGAAGATTATGGTCACAATTTTCGGCCGCGCCACTCCGGTCGAACTGGAGTTTGGTCAGGTCGAAAAGGTGGCTTGAGAGCAGGTTCCAAAATTTCAAGGTTTCAGAGTTTCGCTCCGGCTCAGTAAAGGGGCCAAGAGCTAGAAGCTAGGAGCCCAGGGCTGGTTTATGGCAAAGAAGGCAGTCGGACAAGTAAAGCTGCAGATTCCGGCGGGCAAGGCGACGCCGGCGCCGCCGGTGGGACCCGCCCTCGGCCAGGCGCAGATCAACATCATGGAGTTCTGCAAGCAGTTCAATGCGCGTACCAGCGCCAAGGAACTGGAAGGGCTGATCATTCCGGTGGTGGTGACGGTGTGGAGCGACCGTTCCTTCACCTTCATCACCAAGACGCCGCCGGCGTCGGTGCTGCTGAAGCGTGCGGCGGGGATCGCCAAGGGCTCGGGCACGCCCAATAAAGACAAGGTCGGCCGGGTCACCGAGAAGCAGGTGGAAGAGATCGCGCGGCAGAAGATGCCCGATCTCAACGCCGCTTCCATCGAAGCTGCCGTCAAGAGCGTGAAAGGCACGGCGCGCTCCATGGGCATCGAGGTCACGGCCTGAGCCCATTGGTAATTGGCAATTTGTAATTTGTAATTGGTAAGAATTGGCTGCCGCCCGGGGGGGTAGTTGCTTTTAAACACAAACCGTCCGGGCAACTGTGGAAGCGCATGGCTTTAGCCATGCGATGAGAGCGGGTTCTTGGCCTGGGGCTTTAGCCCCGGCAGTCGCCAACACCACGGCCGTTCAGATTAGCGAACGGCGGTGGGAGACAAGGAGCAACAATGTCACGCAAGGCAGGCAAAAACATCAGCAAGGCGCGGCAGGCGGTGGAAAGCCGTCCCTACCCGCTGCAGGAAGCGGTACCGCTGCTGCAGAAGGTGAAATACGCCAAGTTCGACGAGACCGTCGAGGTCACGTTGCGCCTGGGGGTTGATCCCAAGCACGCCGACCAGATGGTGCGCGGCACGGTGGTTCTGCCGCATGGTCTGGGCAAGTCCAAGCGCGTGCTGGTAATCGCCAGCGGCGAAAAGGTGCGGGAGGCGCAGGAGGCTGGCGCCGATATCGTGGGCGGCGAGGACATGGTGGAGAAGATCCAGAAGGAAAATTGGACCGACTTTGACGCCGTCGTAGCCACTCCCGACATGATGAAGTCGGTGGGCCGCCTGGGCAAGGTGCTGGGCCCGCGCGGGCTCATGCCCAATCCCAAGACGGGCACCGTGACCTTCGACATCGCCCGCGCGGTGCAGGAAGTCAAAGCGGGCAAGGTGGAATTCCGCACCGATAAGACCGCGCTGGTGCACGTGCCGGTGGGCAAAATGTCGTTCACGCCCGATAAACTGGTGGACAATGCGACCACGCTGATCACGAGCGTGATTCGCGCCAAACCGGCTGCGGCCAAGGGCAAGTACATCAAGGGGGCTACCCTGAGTTCCACTATGGGACCGGGCATCTCCATTGATACCGCGGCGATGGAAGCAGCCGCCAAGGCGTAGGAGCAGCTAGACAGCCAGTCAGCTAAAGGATCAAAGAGATGGCCGTTTCGAGAGCGAAAAAAATCGAGCAGGTAGAAGAGCTGAGCCAGGAGTTCAAGAACGCCAACAACGCGGTGATCGCCACTTTTGCCAAGCTGACCGTGGCGCAGGATTTTGAGCTGCGCAAGGCGATTCGCAGTGCCGGCGGCAAGTATCGTGTGATCAAGAACACGCTGGCTGAGCGCGCTGCCAAGGGCACGGCGGTAGAAGAGGCGCTGAAGGGCCTGGAGGGCGTGAACTCCATCGCCTACACCGAAGGCGACCCAGTGGCTCTGGCCAAGGCCATCTCCAAGTACATCAAGGAGACCCCGGAACTCACCCTCAAGCTGGGCGTGCTGGAGGGCCGCGTCATCTCCACCAAGGAGATCCAGGCGCTGGCCACCATGCCCTCGAAAGAGGAGATTTACTCCAAGCTGCTGTTCCTGATCAATGCTCCGGCGCAGCGGCTGGTCACGGTCATGAACGCGGTGGGCCGCAACTTGGCGGTGGTGGTGAACCAGGGCGTGAAGGAAAACAAGTTTGCCGGCGAGAAAGCCGCCGGAGCGTAGAAGAATTTGGTTATCAGGTGCCAGGGGTTGCGATCCGGATTTTCTGCCGCGTGTCTGGCGCGGGGAGGGTTCGAGAGCGCACTGGAAACCGGGCACACGGTACCGAACAAAAAACTGATACCGAAGGGTGGAGATAGCAATGGCTGACTTGCAGCAACTGGAAGATCAAATTGTAGGGCTGTCGCTGCTGGATGCGGCGCAGCTGGTGAAAAAGCTGGAAGAGCGCTTGGGCGTCTCCGCGGCGGCGGCTGCTCCGGTCGTGGTGGCCGGCGGCGGCGCGGGCGCGGCGGCAGGCGCGGCTCCGGCCGAGGAGAAGACCGAGTTCAGCGTCGTGCTCAAGGAAGTGGGCGCGAACAAAATCAATGTCATCAAGGCGGTGCGCGAAGTCACCAACCTGGGCCTGAAGGAGGCCAAGGACTTGGTGGATGGCGCTCCCAAGCCGATCAAGGAAGGGGTTTCCAAGGAAGAGGCGGAGACCATCAAGAAGAAGTTCACTGAGGCCGGAGCTACGGTTGAGGTGAAATAAGAGTTTTACGTTGTCCGCCATGGCGGCGCTCGGGCGTCTGGGCCCAGAAGCCGTGCTGGCGGGCGAGCGATTTCCGTGAAGCCGGGGAGCGGTTCGGCTCATCTAATTCAGTACTGCTCCCCCTTCACGAGCAAGCGCGAGCCAGCACACATCGCGCGAAGCGGCGAGCACCAGCGCCGGCGGCAAAGCAGAGCAGCCGGCAGCTGGGCATGGCAGGCCTGACAACTGGCGCGGGAAAAACACAATTCAGCAATCCGTCAGTGCCGCAAATGGCGCCCGGGGGACCTCCTGTCCTCGCGGGTGCGCGTGTTTTTGGGGTTTAGCAGTTTTTCGTGACCGGCGCTGAGGCGCACGGCCACTCACAAATTTGCTTTTGAGTCGCAGCCTCGAGGCTGCGCGGAACTCTGGAGTTCGTAGATGCCGAACAAGAACAACGCTTTTCGCCCCCGTTTTGATTTTTCCAAGATTCCGACCACCATCCAGATCCCGAACCTCATTGAGGTTCAGAAGCGCTCCTATGACCGCTTCCTGCAGATGGATCGGCTGCCCAGCGAGCGCGACGATGCCGGATTGCAGGCCGTGTTCCAGTCGGTGTTTCCTATCAGCGACTTCCGCGAAGTCTCCAAGCTGGAGTTCGTGGACTTCGGCATCGGCAACTGGGAGTGCAAGTGCGGCCACCTCAAGGGCCTGCACCACCTGCGTTCCACCTGCAAGAACTGCGGCTTCACCATCGTCACGGACCCGTTCCATCCCGGCGACGTGCTCTGCTCCAAGTGCGGCACCTATAACGCCAACACGCCCGATTTCTGCAACAAGTGCGGCGACCCCGTCGGCCTGCAGCTGAAGTATGACGTCAACGAGTGCGAAGAGCGCGGCATGACCTATTCGGCTCCTCTCAAGGTCACCATGCGCCTCACCATCTACGAAAAGGATCCGGAGTCGGGCAACAAGAGTATCCGCGACATCAAGGAACAGGAAGTTTTCTTCGGCGATGTGCCCCTGATGACTCAGAACGGCACCTTCATCATCAACGGCACCGAGCGCGTCATCGTCAGCCAGTTGCACCGTTCGCCGGGCGTGTTCTTCGAGACCGCCAACAACCGCACCTACTTCCTGGGCAAGATCATCCCCTACCGCGGTTCCTGGGTGGAATTCGAGTACGA
>JBLMXE010000069.1:0-12311 GCA_050257615.1 Chlamydiota bacterium
CCCTGGGCATTGCGCAGCACCAGCGTCTTGTCGCCCTTCTTGATTTCACGCGCGATCAGCGCCTCACTGCCCCCCACCTTTACCTTGGAGCCCAGAACCTCCACCTGGTCGCCCTTGGCAAATGTGAACCCCTGCCCCGCGACATAGGATGAGGGACCCACGTGGACGTCCGACTCCCCGGCCTCCGTTTTTAACATCAGGTGAGTGCCGTTCCACCCATGCTTCCCGGTTACCTGTTTTACCTCTTCGACCGTGCCCTTAACCGTGGTTTCCGTGCTGGGATCATAATTGCGCATACCCCGCTGCGCGAGTGCCAGCGGCACCGACGCAAACAGTACAGCTGTCATGATTGCCAACCATTTGCTTTTCATTAGTAACCTCCTCGACAACCGCCCCCAAAATTTCCGCCAGGAATCCGCAGGCAGCGCGGGGCCAACGACGGACAGGCTGGCCGGAGCCCTCCTATCAAGTTAAATGTGCTCGGCAGGCGTTTGTTACGGCAAATCGGAAAGAAATAGCCCCGCAAGCGAGTCCCGTTTCCCAAATTGGGACTGAAGACCCTCCCAGCAGCGGCCGCTGTTTATTCCCGGTGTACTATGCCGATAAGTGGCTTTTCTTACACAGGAATCGGCTCTAATTGATCCTGGAACGGACTCGGCGGGGCAGAAATATTTAGCTTCCAAATTAGCGATATAATCGTCCAACACAACAGTACCTTCATGCACGCGCAAAACTACCCTCGCTACCGTTGGTTTCGGCTGGCCCTAGGGTCGTTTGCGCTTTTCCTGATGCTGGTTACCGCCCTGCACGCTCCGGTCGGGGTTCTGGCAGCTAGTGCCCAGCATACTGCCGGCTCTTTGGCCGATCATGCCAAGCAGCCCTGTCTGGATTCGCCTGATTTTGACTGGACCGTTCCCCAGAGCGGATTTTCCCTGGTCTTTCAGCCTCATCGCGCTCAGCACTCCCTAGGCCCCAATCTCGTTGCGTACTCCCCCGGCCCTGCTGAGTTTCGCCTCTATAACCGGCCTCCCCCTCTGAGCTAACCCCTTCTCTCCATCTTCGGCGTGAACTGCGGTCGTGACGCTCACGCCGGGCTGTCCACTCTTGTTCTCTGGCGCAACCACCAGGAGGCGATTATGAGCGATAAAGCCAATCTTACCTTGACCTTAGCGGGAAAAGACGGTTCGGCATTTGTAGTTGATGGACTGCAGAGCCTGTATGCCCGCGTCCAGCAGTTGCATAGTTCCGATGTAGCCCTGCTGGAGTTCACAGTCGTAATTCCCCGCTATCAGGTACGCGAAGTTCTGCGCACGCTGGCCGAAGGCGCTACCGAATTCACCTTCGATGAGCCGGCGCGTTCGGAGATGCAATGAGGGGGACCCATGCCTAACACACTCTCTCAGCACCAATCCGCTCCAGCGGATGAGGCGCAAGTCAACCGCGAGTTCCGGCGCAAGTTGTTGCTGGTCATGGCGGGTTTTGCGGTGGCCGCCTTCGTGGTCACCGAACTGATGCACTACCTGCTGGTCCCTGATCTCGGGCCCTACCGGGAACGGGTGATGGCCGAAGGTGGTTCCGCCCTCATTCTGGCCATGCTGGCGGGCAAACTGCTGCACAGCGCCTACAAGGCTCGTCAGCGGACGCTGGCTCGTCTGCAGGTCATCGCCGAGCTTAACCACCATGTTCGCAATGCCTTGGAGGTGATCTCCCTGTCCGCCTATATCACCCACGATGAGCAAGCCATTCGCCGCATCACCGAGGGCGTTAACCGTATTGACTGGGCGCTGCGGGAAATCCTGCCGCGGGAGAAGTTTCCTGTGGTTTCGGGGGAGCCGCCGACGGATTTGGATGCTTCGCCTCCAAGCGGTTCCGCTCCTCGGGCTGCTTCTGATGCGCCCGCCGGAACGATATCTGAGTACACCATACGCAGTGCCGCAAGGAGTGCACTATGAAAACACAAGACTTAGCGGAATTCAGCTATCACGTTGTCTGCTTACGATCTTTGGGTTACCGCACCGCCCGTGAACAAGGTCTGGCGCCCAGAGAATACGAGTTGTTGCTTGCCGTGAAGGGCCTGCCGCCGGAGACTCGGCGTGGCATCAGCGAACTGGCCGACTGGCTGCACATGCAGCAGCACGGGGTGGTGGAACTGGCCACCCGACTGCAGCGGCGAGGTTTGCTACGCCGCTATCACGATCAGAAGGATGGCCGCCATGCCCGCTTGGCCTTAACGCCCCAGGGACTGCGAGTGTTGCGGGAGTTAGTGGTGCGGGAAAACACCAGATTGCGTTCTTCCGGTTGGGAAGCTATCTCCAGCCTGCAGCGCATAGTCGGCAAATTGCCGCTAAACGGCAACGGCAATGGCAACTTGCGCCACAGGAATGGCAACGGCAACGGTAACGGCCGGCGCGTGCGGTGAAGTCGCTGAAGGCCTAGCCAGCAGCCCGATGTCCAGCGGCATCGGCGTTGACGGTCGATGAATCAAACGACGATGGGGAAGGCGAATCGCAGAACGGCGTGGCAGCCCAAGCCCCCTGCCCGGGCTCTGGCTGCCGCACTGTGCGCCTGTAGCTTCTTGGCCTTCAGTTCGGCGCGCGCGGCCCGACTTCAGCCCGGCACCCTGCAACACGTAATCTGCAAGGCGTCCCCTGCCATTCCCACCTATTCCTGGCTGCGCGCCGCTCCCGATTTGGCGGTGGTGGTCATCACCTCCGCGCCTCGTCCCCCAGCTTTATTACTCTCGGTCCCACAACAGGCACAACCTTCGGCTGCCGTGGGCCTGCTGGAGTTCTCCCAGCACGTGCGTCCTCCTCCCGTGGCCTGAGCCGTCAGCTCGGCAGAGTCGAACTCAATCATTTCATTTCCGGCTATTCCGCGGCGGCCTGCGCTGCTGCGGTTGGATTGATGAGGAGAAATTTTATGCGTGAATTGAGAGTATTGTGTGTGGAAGACCGCGCTGCCCGGCTTAACCTGCTGCGCGGCAAACTGGAGGAGATTGGCTACCAGGTTACCGCCGCCAACACCGGCGAGGAGGCCATCGAAATGTTTCGCGAGGAGGAATTCGACGGCGTGCTGATGGAATCGGCGCTTCCCGATCGCGACAGCCTGACGGTGCGGGATGAAATGCGGCGCCTGCGGCCGGCCGTACCGGTGCTGCTCTATGCGGGCATCGGCAGGAGTACACCCATGCTGCTGCGCTTCTTCGATGCTTACGTGCGCAATCCGAAGTCGGCCGAGTCCGTGCTCGAGTCCATGCGCTCCTGATCCTCCGGCCAGGACGCCTGGAGCGAGGGCTGCCGCGCGGCTTGTCTGCTTAGTGGAGGGAGAGCCGCCCGGCAGCCCGCAGAATTGCCCGGGTGTGCGCCGCAAAAGTCAGTCAGCGCCTGTTAACATTAAGCACATAGACTCGGTTAGATGACCTACTCCTATAGTTTTGTCCTCCTGCTGCTGGCAGCCGCAGCTGTGGCCGGTTTTTTCGGCGCCCTGCTGGGCGTCGGCGGCGGCATTTTCATTGTTCCCGCCATGGTGCTGGCCTTTCATCTGCCCATGAAGATCGCAGTGGCGGCCAGCATAGTCTCGGTTATTGCCACTTCCAACGCCGGTGGCTCTTCCTATGTGGACCAGCGCATCACCAATCTGCGTTTGGCTATGTTCCTGGAGGTGCTGACCACTACGGGCGCCCTCACCGGCAGTGTTCTGGCGCTGTATCTGAAGGAATGGGTCATGTCGCTGATCTTTGCGGTGATGCTCGGTTATATGGCCTGGACCGCCTACACCACCCGCAAGCTGGACGACGAGCGCATCGCCTCCGGCGATTTCGTCCGCGCCCAGCCCGACCGCATGACCCGCTACCTGGACCTGCGCGGCAGCTACCATGACCTGGCGGCCAACAAGAATGTGGAATATGTGGTCAACGGCGCCCCCATTGGCATGAGCATTGCCTATCTCGCCGGCATTACTTCCGGCCTGCTGGGCGTAGGGGGCGGCGTGCTCAAGGTCTCCGCCATGAACCGCTACATGAACGTTCCTATGAAGGTGGCGGTGGGCACCAGCAAGCTAATGATCGGGGTGACGGCCGCGGTCAGTTCCATTCTTTTCTTTCTTGCCGGCCTGATTCACTTTGTTGTAGTGGCCCCGGTCGCGCTGGGTACCACCATCGGGGCCAATATCGGCACCATGGTCATGAACCGCCTGCACAGCGTGGTGCTGAAGCGGATATTTACTTTTTTGATGGTTTATCTGGCGTACGAAATGTTTGCCAAGGCAATGCAGCTGGGTTTTCATTGGCATCTGCCAATGTTGGGATAGGCATTCTGGAACGAACACCACTTACGAGCGAGCCGCAGCACAAGCCGGGCAGCACCGAGGAAAACGTCTATGTGGACGTCTATCGGCTGCTCATCGCCGGCATGATTGTCAGCAGCGTGCTGTTCGCCATCGGCATTGTGCTGGCCATGGTGCACCCGCATTACATTCCCTTGTCCACGCGCTGGGTGCGCTCCCAGTATCACGTTAGCGCGGTTGTCCACGGGATGCTGCAGGGCGATCCCATCGCCTTCATGCTGGTGGCCACGGTGCTGCTCATCCTTACCCCGGTCGCCCGTGTTGTAGTTTCGATTGTGGCCTTCTTCATTGATCGCGATTACAAGTTCGTGGCGGTAACCAGCATCGTTTTCCTGGTCATGGTGGTCACGGTGATTTTGGGAGAGCTGGGGCTGAAGTGAGGCGGTAGAGAGGTCACCGGTCACGTCTCTGGCTGTCCCGTTAAGAGCAACACCGAGCACGGGCTATGCCGCATCACCCGCTCGGCCGTGCGGCCAAGCGCGGAGAACTCCAGGAAATGGTGAGGTTCCGCGCCCAGCACAATCAAGTCAACCGCGTGCTCGCGGGCAAAGAGAATAATCTGCTCGGCGGGATTGCCGTGCCGCACGACTTCTGACACGCTGCACTGGCGGCGGGCATCCTGGGGAAACCAGCTGCACAGGCGCTGGCGCGCCTGCTCGTCGGCTGCGCCATCCTCGATCGCCTGCATCACTTGCAGTTCGGCGCCCAGAGCTTTGGCCGTACTGGCGGCAAGGTGCGCGCAATCGCGGCTCTCTTGGGAGGTCTCCACCGGGCAAAGCACCCGGCGCAGGCTGGCTTGTTCGGGGGGGAGCGGCTCCCCGCGAACGATGAGCATAGGAACGTCCGCCTCGCGAACCACATTTTCCGCCACCGACCCCAGCAGCAGCCGCGCCACGCCGCTGTGCCCATGGCTGCCCATTACGATCAGATCCGGATGGTGCCGGCGCGCGTGTTCCAGAATCACCTGTACCGCATGTCCCGGCCTTACCAGGACTTCAAAATTGGTCTTTGATCCCAGCGCCTTGCGCGCGGCCTGCTGCAGGCTGCGGCGCAGTTTTTCAATTTCTGATTTCTCTTCCGCCGCCAGTCGGCCCACCTGGTCCTCCAGAAAATAGCGCGGCGGCTCCGACCAGCTGGCGTGCAACACTTCAACCCGGGCCGTGAAGACCTGCGCCAGCAGTCGCGCCCAGCTCAGCACCGCCGCTGAAGCGGGGCTCAAATCAACTGGACAGAGGATCGTCTTTGGAGCAAATTCCGCCATGTGGGCGGCTCCCTGCCGCGCTTTCGTCCTACCAGGTTTGCAGCAGATAACAAATGCATGACACTCTGCGTTTGTTACAGCCATCAAACTTCTTAGCACACGCTATCAAGGCAATCTATTACAACTGATCTGGCCTGGATCTGTGACCTGCATCACAGAGCCGGGCGTTCGCGGCTGGGAGCATGGGTGGAGAGGGATACGATGAAAAATTTCCAATACACAACGGAGAGCAGCAAAGCCTTTGACGCTGTGGTGCAGGCGCTGGAGAGAAAGAGCGCGGAACACGGCTTTTCTGTTCTGCACACCCACGACGTGGCTGCCACTCTGGCCAGCAAGGGATTTCCGCGGGAGCCGCTCAAGATCGTGGAAATCTGTAATGCCCGCTATGCCAATGAGGCCCTGAAGCGCGACGTTGCCGTGGCTGTCATGCTGCCCTGCCCCATTTCTGTGTACACGCAAGGCGGCAAGACCTTTATCAGCACCATGCTGCCTTCCAGTCTGGCTGAGTTTTATCCCAACTCCGGCCTGGAGCCCATCGCCGCCGAAGTGGAGAAGGCGGTGCTCAAGATTATTGAGGAGGCCAAGGCCTAGTGGCAATTGACGATTTTCGATTCACGATTGAAAAGCCAAGCTGTCAGCCATCAGCTGTCAGCCGTCAGCTTTAACTTTACCCTGATAGCTGAGAGCTGGTTCTCAGTCGTCAACCATCAATCGTCAATCGTCAATCGTCAATTCCAAAACAGAACCCTGCCCCGATTGAAACACTGCCTGTCACTCCAAAGTAACTTCCCCTCTGAACCACGCTCGCGCCGTTGAACAATAGTTGTGGGCCCGGCAGGACCGCGCCGGCCTGGGGTATACATGCAAACCATAGAGGACCAGACGGGTGTTGCGCCCGTTGCCGAGGAGAAATCAGCCGGGGAGAATTGGCCCATCATCGTGGCGGAAGGGGATAAGCAACGGCGCGCCGCCATGCTGGCATGGCTGAAAGACTGGGCCTATACGGCAATGCCGGCGCTGAACGGCGAGCATGCGCTGGAGTTGTTGCGCCAGCCTGCCGGCTCCGCCCTGGCGCTGGTGGGGCAAAAACTGCATGGCGTGGATGGACCAGGGCTGTGCCGCAAAATCAAGCGGCGGCGCTCATTGCGCACCTACGTGGTGCTGCTCACCGACAAGGGCAGGGAACAGGAGGTAGCGGCTGGCCTGCAAGCGGGGGCGGACGACTGCCTGCAGGAACCCTTCGAGGCCAGCGAGCTGCAGATGCGCCTGCGCGCCGGCCAGCGCATTCTGCAGCTGCAGCAGCAGCTGGAAGCGGCGCAGAAAGCGCTGAAGTTCGGCACTACCCACGACGCGCTCACCGGCATCTTCAACCGCGACATGATCGCTTCCACTCTCGATCGCGAGCTGGCGCGCGCTCTGCGCACCAAAAAAGCGCTGGGCATCCTCAAAATTGACCTCTGTCATCTGCGGGAGATTAATCGCCTTCACGGCCACGCCGTTGGCGACGCCGTGCTGCAGGAGTTGGCGCAGCGGCTGCGATCCTCATTGCGCTCCTACGATTCCGTCGGCCGTTATGGCGCGGAGGAGTTCCTGGTGGTTATCCCGGAGATCGCGCCGGAAAATCTCTCCTCGGTAATCACACGCCTGCGTTCCAGCCTGACTCGTGTTGCTGTCAGCACCGGCGCTGGACCGGTCAACATTGCGGTCAGCATCGGCGCCAGCGGAATGGGGGCGGGCACGCAGGGATTGGGCGCCCATTTCCTGCTGCACGCCGCCGACGTGGCCCTCTACCTCTCCCGGCGCAATGGACGCAACTGCGTGCGCGTCTGCGGCTCCGAAGACCGCGTGCTGGTCTCGTCCTAAGGCACGGTTTCACGGGTTTCAACGTTTCTCAGGTTTCAAGGATGGGGAAACGGCGATCGAGACGCCGGGGCTACTGATGAAACCTGAAAATCGAAACTTTGAAACCCTGAAACTTTGAAACTTTTACACCCCTGCCCGCGTAGACTACCCGTGAGGGAATGTTATGTACTGCAACCATTGTGGTGCGCCTCTGGGTCAGGACCAACTGGCCTGCCCAACCTGCGGCCGCAGCGTGGCCGAGGTCAGAAGTTCCATCGCCATTCGCACCCGCGTCGCTGCGAATCTGCATCTGATGGCCATTTTCTGGTTCGTGATGGCGGGCTTCTGGATGATTCCTACGGCGGTGATGTTCGCCCTGGCCGCTGCCGCCAGCGCCGCTCCCGGTAACATGCCCCCTCCAGCCCGTGTGTTTGCGCCTATCCTGTTTTTGGGGCTCGGCTTTCTATTTCTGGCAATAGGCGCGGCACGTGCTATTACGGGTTATGGCCTGCTTAAGGTGCGCTCCTGGGGACGGGTGCTGGCCCTGATCATGGCGTTTCTCATGCTTCTGGATCTGCCCTTCGGAACCGCTCTGGCTGTTTATACGCTGTGGGTGCTGCTGCCGGCGGAGGCGGGTGAGGAGTATCAGCGCATCTCCGCCAGCCGCGAAGGAGGATACCAGCAGCCCGTGCGTGCGCATGCGTAGGCAGGTTTCAAGGTTTCCCAGGTTTCAAGGTGTCACAGGTTCTAGGATGCTAAGCGTTTGACGATTAATCGCACCAAGACTGAAACCTGAAACTTTGAAACCTTGACACTCGAAGCCTTGAAACCTTGAAACCTTGCTTTTATTCCTCTTCGCTCGCCCCCGCCGCTGCTTCCGAAACGTAGATCTTTACCGCCCTTCCCGTGGCCTGCTGGTAGGCGGGCGCGACCGAGCGCCGAAACTCTTCGACTCTGTCGGCTTCGACCAGGTTGACCGTGCAGCCGCCAAAGCCGCCGCCGGTCATGCGTGCGCCATATACGCCTGGAGACTTGGCCGCCAGGTCTACCAGCAAATCCAGTTCGCCGCAGCTGACTTCAAAATCGTCGCGCAAGCTGCGGTGCGATTCCCCCATCAGGCGCCCGAACTCACGCAGGTCGCCTCGCTCCAGGGCTGAGGCGGCTTGCACCACGCGGGCATTTTCGGTCACCACGTGGCGGCAGCGACGGTACACCAGGTCGCCGAGTTCGGCGCGGTTATTTTGCAGATCCTCCAGGGTCGCATCGCGCAAAGCTCGAATCTCCGGCCGCCGGTGTGCCAGTACGCGCACTCCGGTCTCGCATTCGGCGCGACGAACGTTATAATCCCCGCTCGCCACCTCGTGGCGCACGCCGCTATCACAGATGACCAGCGCCACTCCGGCGGGTACGGGCAGCGGCCGATATTCCAGTGAGCGGCAGTCCAGCAGCAGAGCATGTTCCGCTTGGCCGAAGCAGCTGGCAAACTGATCCATGATGCCGCAGCGCGCCCCCACGAATTCGTTTTCCGCCCGCTGGCACAGCCGGGCGAGCTCAAGCTTCTCGATCTCCACGCCGGAGTTACTCGACAGAGCCAGCCCGGTTGCGACCTCAATCGCAGCCGAAGAACTCAGGCCGGAGCCGATAGGCACCTCGCTCCTGATAAGCAGGTTCGCGCCCCGCAGCCGCCAGCCGCTTTGCTCCAATACGACGGCCACGCCCTGCACGTAGTCGCTCCATCGCTCCTGACGCTGTGTGTGCGCCTCGTCCAGGTGAAGCTCAAGCGTTTCCTGGAAATTTTCCGAGCGCACCACCAGCCTGCGGTCTGCCCGCCCGGCGATGGCCACCCGGCAGGCAAGGTCAATAGCGGCTGGCATAACAAAGCCGTCGTTGTAATCGGTGTGTTCGCCGATCAGGTTGACTCGGCCAGGCGCGCGGAACAGGCGTGGCGATTGCCCGAAGAGCTGGCGGAAGTTGTCTGCGAGAGATGACACCGGAAGATTTGTAATTGAGTGATTTGTAATTTGCAATTTTCCCGCGGGCTGCGAACTCCGTAGTTTGGAGGCATCGGATAGGTTTCAATTTACACAATTACTCAATTACACAATTACTCAATCCTGCGCTTTCGCCCCAGCAGCACCATGATGATGCCGAACGCCAGCAGCACCAGCCCCCAGTAGAGGTTAACGTTAATGCCCAGGGAACGCTGGTAGATGGCGCTATTGCCGGCCGCTCCGAATGCGGTCAGCAGAACTCCCACCACGGCGAACACGAACCCGATGGGTAGCCGGATGTCAATTCCCACGCCCGCCTCCTCTCATCCGAAAAATATGTTCAGCAAAACCACCATCACCAGAATAACCACTGCCAGCGCCGCCGGCCGCTTATACCAGGGCAGATGCTTTTCGCTGGGCTTCTCGGTGAGCGAGTACACCAGCCCGGTCAGCGTGCTGTCCTCGCGCGGCTGGGTCAGCCGGCTGATCACAATGGTGACCACGAAGCACACGCTCCACGCCCAGATGGCGGTCCAGAAATTCTGCGCCATATCGCTGGGGTAGAAGTGCACAATATGTCCCAGCCAGCCCCCCTTGATGCCCACCGGCTCGCCCGCGGGCAGGGTCAGCCCATGATGAATGGCGGCGGCCGCTGTCCCGGTGAGCAGCCCGAAGAAGGCGCCGTGGCCGGTGGCGCGCTTCCAGAACATGCCCAGCAGAAAAGTGGCGAATAGAGGCGCGTTCACGAAGGCGAACACCAGCTGCAGCATGTCCATGATGTTGTTGAAGCGCGTGGCTGCATAAGCCGCCAGCACCGACAGGGCTATGCCGAAAACCGTGGCGACCCTCCCCATCCACAGGTAGTGTTCGTCGCTCTCATGCGGACGGATGTAACTCTGGTAAATGTCGTAGGTCCACACCGTGTTGAAGGCGGTCACATTGCCCGCCATCCCCGACATGAAGCTGGCCAGCAACGCGGTCAGCCCCAGTCCCAGGATGCCGGTGGGGAAGTAGTGCAGCAGCATGTTGGGAATCGCCAGGTCGTAATCGAGGATGGGTTTGCCCTGGCGGTCAAGCAGCGGCTGGCCGGTGTTGGGGTCCACCTTGGGAGGAATCAGGCCCTGGCTGTATTTCTCCACCGCTGCCGTGGACGCGCCGGTATTCGATTCCACCAAGTGCGCCGTCGTACTGGGCAACGCAATCGCAATCAGCCCCGGCAGGATCACCAGGAAAGGAAAAAACATTTTTGGGAAGGCGGCGATGAGCGGGGTGCGCCGGGCCGCGGTCATGGAATCGGCCGCCATGGCCCGCTGCACCACCAGGAAATCGGTGCACCAGTAGCCGAACGACAACACGAATCCAAGTCCCGCCACCAGGCTGAACCAGTCCACGCCCATGGGATTGGTTTGCGCGCTGCTCATGCCCATCCAGGAATGGGTGAACGCCGCCGGGAGTTTTTGCGTCAGCCCGTGCCAGCCGCCCACATTCTTCAGCCCCAGCCAGACCAGGGGGATGAAACCGGCCACGATGAGAAAGAATTGCAGCACTTCGTTGTAGATGGCGCTGGTCAGCCCGCCCAGGAAGATGTAGATGAGCACGATGATGGCGGAGGCGATCACGCTGACATGAAAAATGCCGCTGTGGGCGATGTGCAGCCGGTCGAAGATGGGATCGAGTACGTGCAGCACCTGGATGAGCCGCGCCATGGCGTACATGGAAATGCCCGAAGAAAACACCGTCATGGTGGCGAAGGAAATGGCGTTCAGCCCCCGCGTTTTCTCATCGAAACGCAGGCGCAGGTACTCGGGCACGGAGCGCGCTTTCGAGCCGTAGTAAAACGGCATCATGAACAGGCCCACAAAGATCATCGCTGGGATGGCGCCAATCCAGTAGAAGTGGCTGGTGGCGATTCCGTACTTGGCCCCGGAAGCCGCCATGCCGATCACTTCCTGGGCGCCCAGGTTGGCGGAAAGGAAGGCCAGGCCAGCGATCCAGGCCGGGATGGAGCGGCCGGCGAGGAAAAAGTCGGTGCTGGTCTTGACGTGCCGCTTCAGGATCGCCCCGATGCCCAGCACCGAGGCGAAGTACAGCAGCATGATGGTCCAATCAATGTAGGTCAGTCCCACGCAGTTCCTCAGCGGCAGTCATGCACAAAGGCGAAACCTTACAACTGCAGTGTGCTTACCAGCAAGTGCCAAGATGGCGGGCCATCGACCGTCAGCCGAATCCGTATGCGATAATTTAGAGCCTGAGGGGGACCATGAGTAGCTCTTCACCCACACCCAACCGCACCGTTTTCTGCGTGAAGTTCCAGCGCGAAATGCCCGGCCTGGACGAGCCGCCCTTCGACAACGAACTCGGCCAGCGCATCTACGAGCACGTTTCCCGCGACGCCTGGGCCATGTGGGTGGACCACTGCAAGATTCTGCTCAACGAGTACCGCCTGAACCCCGCCCACCCCCAGGATCAGGAGTTCCTGGCCAAGCAGCTGGAGCAGTACTTCTTCGGCGAAGGCGCTGCCCTGCCCGCCGAATACGTCCCGCCCACGAAGAAGCAGTAGCATAGAATCGGTTTGTTCAGCGCCGCGATCTCTGGCTACCTAACTCCGCACAGCCCCGAAGGGGCGGAAAAATAAAGCCCAGGGCGGAAGCCCTGGGTAGCGGCCGGAGAATTTCTCGCGTGCGACGGAGCGCGCGGCGCTTGTCCCCTCGCGCCCTTCCCGCGTACACTCCTTCGTTCACCACAAAGGGAGCTCCACCTTGCGCACTACACAATTGCTCATTGGAACCTGCTTCTTGCTGGCCGCCGTCGCCGCCGCCCAGGAAGCGCCCAAATACCCGAATTATCCCAGCGAGACGCCGGCTAAGCTCCAG
>JBLMXE010000070.1:0-3302 GCA_050257615.1 Chlamydiota bacterium
GCCGGCAGGGTATTGAGCACGTCCGCTGTCGTCAGCCACGCCCGCCTCGCCTGCAGCACCCCGTAGCGAATCTTCTCCATGTGCGAGGTGTGGTGCGAGTCGGTATTGATCACCACCTTCACCCCGCGCTCCTTGGCCATGCGCAGGTGGCGGTCGTTCAGGTCGAGACGGTCGGGATAAGCGTTCAACTCCATGGCCACTTTGTTCTTCGCCGCCGCCTCCAGCACCTTTTCCATGTCAAAGGGGTAAGCGTCGCGCCGCAGCAGAAGGCGTCCGGTGGGATGGCCGATAATCGAGACGTGCGGGTTATTCACCGCCCGAAGCAGACGCTCCGTCATCTTGGGAGCCTCCTGGTTGAAGGCGGAGTGCACGCTGGCGATTACCACATCCATTTCCTTCAGCACTGAGTCGGAGAGGTCTAGTTCGCCATCAGCCAGGATATCCACCTCAATGCCGGCAAAGATCTTGATCCCCTTCATCTCTTCGTCGGCTTTGCGGATCTTCTCGATGTGCTTGAGGGCGCGCTCGTCATCCAGTCCATTGGCGAAGGCCAGGTTCTTGGAGTGGTCGGTGATGGCCATGTACTTGTAACCGCGCTCGCGGGCAGCTTCGGCCATCTCCTCGATGGTGCAGCGGCCGTCGGTCTCCACCGTGTGCATGTGCACATCGCCTTGCAGATCTTCCACTGTAATCAGCTGCGGCAGGCGGTGTTCGGCTGCGGCTTCAATCTCGCCGCAGTTTTCGCGCAGTTCGGGCGGAATATAGTCCAGCTTCAGTTGGGCGTAAATTTCCTCTTCCGTTTTGCCCGCCACGCGCTTGCCGCCTTCTATCGCGCCCTCCTCAGCGTCGGTCTTGGCGCGACTGGGTGGCAGTTCGTCCAGCCCGTATTCGCTCAGCGTGTAGCCCATCTTCAGGGCCCGCTGGCGCAAGGATACGTTGTGCGACTTGGATCCGGTGAAGTACTGCATGGCCGCGCCGAAGGACTCCGGCGGCAGCAGGCGCACATCTACCTGCATGCCCGAGCGCAGGCGGAAGCTGACTTTGTTCTCGCCCCGCCCGATCACGTCGCGGATGCCAGGGAAGTGCACGATCCTCTCGATCACCGCTTCGCGCTGCTTCTCGTTGCTGCAGCACTTGCCGGTCACTAGGATGTCCAGGTCGCCCACTGTTTCACGGCCCCGCCGCAGCGAGCCCGCGGGCGTGATCTTCTCCACTCCCGCCAGGCCGGCAAGATGCTCGGTCAGCCCCTGGGCCACCTTGTCGGCCACGTCCAGGCAGTAGCGCCCGGCAATGCGTCGGTAGTCCTCGATCGCCTTCAGGATCTTCTGCTCCTGCTTTTCTCCCATGCGCGGCAGTTCGTGCAGCTTGCCCTCGCGCGCCAGCTTTTCCACCCCGGCCAGGTCGGAAACTTTGTAGGCGCTCCAGATCAGGGAGATGGTTTTGGGGCCCAGTCCCTGGATTTTTAGCAGCTCCAGCATGGAGGGGTGATATTTTTCCAGCAGTTGCGCATGCAGGGTGAGCTTGCCCCCTTTGCAGATCTCCTCCAGCTTGCCCGCCATGCTCTTCCCGATGCCGGGCACCTCCAGCAGCCTCTTGGGCTCACAGATGAGCTGCTCTACCGGTTGCGGCAGCCCCTCAATGGCCTCTGCGGCATTGCGATAGGAGCGGATGCGAAAGGAGTCTTGGCCGTCTATTTCCATCAGGTCGGCGGTTTCGTACAGAATCCCAGCTATGGCCTTGTTGTCCATGTGGCAATCAGCAGCCCGTGGCTAGGCGGAATTGTAGCCCCTTTGCCAGCACGGAACAGGGGAGCAAAACAAAAACCCAGCCTCCACGGCTGGGTTCGTTTCAAGTTTTGATGAGATCTCAAAGTTTGATCACGTCACCGGCCTGGGGACCCTTCTGGCCTTGCACGATTTCGAACTCCACCTGGTCCCCCTCCTGCAGGCTCTTATAGCCCTCGGAGCTGATAGCGCTGTAGTGAACGAAGACGTCGGGGCCGTCGTCTCGGCCGATGAACCCGAAGCCTTTGGCGTTATTAAACCACTTGACTGTTCCTTTAATACGTGACACTTACGTCTTCCTCCGAACTGGGCATCCGCGGGCTTGCGCACGCCGGACACGATCTACCCCAACACAGGTCCACCGCGCCCAGAGTTCGAAGTAAGAGGAAGTAGGTCTCCCGCCTTGCTGACTGGAACGTGACCCTGGTTAAAGGCTAGTTCCATTTTGGAACTTCAAACTTCCATTGTCAACTTAGTACATATTCGCGTTAGTGATTAGGACGCCGGGATTGCTTTTGCTGCAGCCAGAGCACGCCAGCGATGGTTTTGCCGTCCTGAATGCGCCCGTTCATCACCATGCGCACCGCCGCTGGGAGAGGGAAGAGGCGCTTCTGGATGATTTCGTCCTCCTCTGGCTGGGCTTGCCCGGGAATTAGCCCGGAAGCCATGTAAATGGACATGGTTTCATCCAGAAAACCGGGGCTGGAGTAGAAAAACAGGGCCCGCTTCCATTGCCGGGCGGTGTAGCCGGTTTCCTCCAGCAGTTCGCGTTTGGCCGCGGCCAGGGGCTCCTCGCCTGCATCAATGCGCCCCGCTGGCAGCTCCCACAAGGGCTGGCCGGCGGCGTAGCGGTATTGGCGCGCCAGCAAGACCCGCATCTCAGGCCGGGACTCGTCCACCGCAAGAATGACAACTGAACCTTGATGGCGCACCATGTCGCGCCGCGCCAGTATCCCGCCGGGTTCCTGCACACGATCGGAGCTAACGTAAAACACTGGGCCACGGAAGACCACTTTGGAGGCCAGTACCCGTGCCTGTTTGTTCTTTCGAGCCATGGCCATCAATATACAAGGGAGCAGGGAGGGTGCTTGTGCTGGCAATCAAAAAGGGCCGCCGCAGCGGCCCTTTTGATCAACAACTTCCAAGCCGATTACAACGTGGACTCGATCTCAAACCCCCAAGCTTCCAGCAACGGCTCCGGAATATACTTGGAGTTCTTGTTGCGACGCGCCCACTCGCGCAGGCGGGTGGAACGCAAGTACTGGTCGGGCTGGAGCTTATACTCCTTCACCACCTGCTCGAACTCGGTGATGGTGGGGGTGATGGGCCCAATCGGCTCGGGCTTCCCCCAATTCGGATTTCCGCGTCGCTTAGCCATGATAAGTCCTGCCTCTTAGGTAAGGTGTTCACTACACTTGGATTCGCCGGGCCCGTCGAAGGATTCAAACCACCAAAGACTT
The DNA here is from genome assembly GCA_050257615.1 of Chlamydiota bacterium. GTDB lineage: Bacteria > Acidobacteriota > Terriglobia > Terriglobales > Acidobacteriaceae > JAICWP01. The sequence goes on from JBLMXE010000070.1 coordinate 3,245, forward strand.
ACTTTGCCCGAGGCTTTGGGCCCCTACAGAGGACTGTTTAGCCTGTGAACGAAACCAA
>JBLMXE010000071.1:0-7752 GCA_050257615.1 Chlamydiota bacterium
CGCTGCGATGCCTGCCCGGTATTGTGCTACATCAGGCCGGGAAGAGCGGGGGCGTGTGACCGCTACGGCAATCGCGAGGGGCAACTGGTGCGGCTGGATCCGCACGTAGTGCTGGACCGGGCGGTGTCGCGTGGGGAGTCGGTTGTTCCCTTTCTGCAACGAGCAAATGAATGGGACGGCAGCGTGGTTGCCGGGCCGAACAAGTTCGTGACCGCAATCGGCGCGGGAACTACGTATCCCGACTACAAGCCGGCGCCGTTCATCATTTCCTCGCAGGTCGAAGGCGTAGACATGGTGACCGTGGTCACGGAAGGAATCTTCAGCTACTGCGGCGTGAAGGTGAAGATTGATACCGACCGCCACCTGGGACCGGAAACCAATCTGGTGCGAGCGCAGGGCGAGGCGGTAGGACACGTGACCACCAGCGAATACGGCTCGCAGATGCTGTCGCTGGGCGGAGTGCGGCACTTGACGGGAGGCAGCCGGCGCGAGGGCACGGTCACCTGCGGAACCCTGCTTGACCTGTGCAATGGCAAGCCGGTGGAGCTGCGGGTGGACGAGGGCGCGAAAGTTGTGGTGCAGGCGGACAAAGGGCCGGTGGTGGATGGGCAGCCGGAAGCGCAGATGCGGGTAGGATGCGGCTCGGCGACCATCGGCATGTTTGCCCAGCAGTGGTTCGGCAAAGTGGACGACGTGGTGGTGGTGGACGATCACATCACGGGTGTGCTTTCGGAACACCAGGCGGGCAAGCTGCTGGGCATTCCGGCGACTGGAATCAAGCTGAAGGGACGGCGCTCGACTCCGGGGCGCTACTTTCAGGTGGCCGAGCCGGGCACGGGGTGGGGCGGAACAAACATCCAGCAGCCGCTGTCCATTCTGCGGGAGTTCAACCCCAAGGTCGCTTGGCCGGGACTGCGCCTGCTGATGGTGAGCACGACCGGAGAACACTACGCGTATTTCGAACTGGATGAAGACTTGCGGCCGGTGGAGAAGGAACTGCCGGCCGGCCTGCGCGAGTCGGTGCTGAGGATCCGGGAGAATTGCGAGCCGGCGCTGTGCACGGTGCTTTTTATGGCGGGAGCGGGCGGGTCGCTGCGCGCGGGGGTGACGGAAAACCCGGTGCGGCTGACGCATTCGGTGCGGGATGCGCTGACGCGTGTGACCTGCGGCGGCGCGCCGGTGTATGTATGGCCGGGCGGCGGGATCACCTTCATGGTGGATGTGAGCCGGATGCCGGAGAACGCGTTCGGATATGTGCCTACGCCAGCACTGGTCGCTCCCATTGAATTCACACTGAAACTGGCGGATTACGCGACGCTGGGCGGCTACGTGGAGCAGGTACGCTCGCTGGAGTCGCTGATGAAGGATGATCGGCGGCGGCATCTTTCGGCGCGGGAAGACAATCCCTGGCCGCTGCGAGGGCAGTCATGAGAGAGAGCGCGCAAATACGGATGCTGCCCGATGGGCGGCGGCTGCATCTGCAGGATGGGCCGATTGACCTGATCGTGGAGGCGTTTGGGGTGCCACACGAGGTGCAAATCGCATACCAGGCGGTGGCGCGACGATTTGTGAGCGTGCTGGATGAGCTGTGCTCGGAGCTTCCGTTATTGCGCACGCAAGCCGTAGTGAGCGGGCCTTCGCCGCGGGGAGCGGTTGCCAGGCGGATGGCGGCGGCGGTGGCGCCATATGCGGAGCGGACGTTCATCACGCCCATGGCGGCAGTAGCGGGCGCGGTGGCGGAGGAGATTCTGAAGACGATGACCTCGGCGGCACGGCTGGCGAAGGCCTATGTCAATGACGGCGGTGACATCGCGCTGCATTTAGCCGCGGGAGAGAGCTTCGTGATCGGGATGGTGGAGAGGCCGGACGAGCCCTCGCTGTTCGGAACGGCAACTGTAAGTTCGGAAGAGCCTATCCGCGGCATCGCGACCAGCGGCTGGCGCGGGCGCAGCTTCTCTTTGGGGATTGCCGATGCGGTCACGGTTCTGGCGGAGAGCGCGCCTGCAGCGGATGCGGCAGCTACTACCATCGCCAATGAGGTGGATCTTCCCGGGAACCCGAAGATTACTCGCGTGCCGGCGCGTGAGCTTGCACCGGACAGCGACCTGGGCGAACTGCTGGTGACGCAGGGCGTGGGTGAGCTGTCCGCGGAGGAAGTTGACTGCGCTCTGCAGGCGGGAGTGGTGATGGCGGAGGTGCTCGCAGCAGAAGGGCTGATCCACGCCGCGGCGCTGCATTTGCGGGGAGAAACACGAATCGCGGGAGCGGCGCCGGCGCTGGCTGGTGCCGGAGTGCTACGACAAGCGAACAGGAGCCTGGTTCATGCCTGAAGTGCGGGTCAGAAAGATGCTGACGACGGTGGAGGAAATTTTCCACGAAGGCGGGCCGCGGGCGGAGAAATACCTGAGGCGGGCGGCGGCGCTGGCCGTGATTCACAATCCGTTTGCGGGGCGATACGTCGAAGACATCGCCGGTTTCATGGATGATTTGAAGCCGCTGGGTATGGAGATGGCCAAGTCGCTGGTTGCGGCGCTGGGCGGCGAATCCGCAATCGTTGAAGGCTACGGCAAGGGCGCGATCGTGGGCGCGGCAGGCGAACTGGAGCACGGCGCGCTGTGGCATGTCCCCGGAGGCTACGCCATGCGCGAAGTGCTGGGCGGAGCGAAGGCGATCGTGGCCTCAACCAAGAAGGTAGGCGGGCCGGGAACGCGTCTGGATGTGCCCATCACGCACATCAACGCGTCCTACGTGCGCAGCCACTTTGATGCCATGGAGGTGGGAGTCACGGATGGGCCGCGTGCCGACGAAATGGTGCTGGCGCTGGTGATGACCACGGGAGCGCGGATACATGCGCGGGTCGGCGGGCTGAAGGCTTCGGAGATCAAAGGAGAAGACGGACTGCGATGAAAGCGCGAATCCGCAAACTGGCGACTTTTGTGGAAGAGACGAGAAGCGAGATGGGGCGGGCGATTGAGCCGCCTACGCGACGGGCCGCCGCTGTGGCGGTGATCGAGAACCCGTGCGCGGGCAAGTATGTGGAAGATCTTTCCGAGCTGATGGACATTGGCGAAGAACTGGGCGAGTTGCTTACGCAAAGGGCAGTGGCGGCGTTGGGCATCCCGCCGACCACAGCGGAGAGCTACGGCAAAGCGGCGGCGGTGGGCGAGAACGGCGAGATTGAGCACGCGGCCGCCATCCTGCATCCCAAGCTGGGCACGCCGGTGCGGCGGGTGCTGGGCAAAGGCGCGGCGCTGATTCCCTCCTCCAAAAAGCGCGGCGGCATGGGGGTGGCGCTGGAAATTCCCCTCGGACATAAAGACGCGGCATTTGTGCGCAGCCACTTCGACGGCATGGAGGTGCGCATCAACGACGCGCCGCGGGCGAACGAAATTATGGTGGCGGTGGCGGTGACCGACAGCGGGAGACCCCTGGCGCGCGTAGGCGGGCTGACCAAAGACAAGATCAAGGGAGAGGACGGATTGAGGTAGAGCGGCAGTTGGTAGCTGGTCGTTGGTTGTTCTTCAGCCGTCCCTGACGGGACTTCGGCGAGATTGCGGCCGGGTTCTTTCATCCGGTCTCTACGAGACCGCTCATCGGCTGAGACGCCGCGGTGGTTGGTAACCGATATTTCACCAGCTACCAACTACTAACTACCAACTACTAACTACCAGCTACAAACCACCTACGTTTCATTTTCCGGGACGCGGGTGGCCGGAGGAGTGTTGCGGGAGCGATGGGCGCTAACGGCGCCGTCAATCACCACCATGCCAATGCCGGGCAGGTCGCCGCGCTGAATGCTGTGCAGCACGGTTTTGCCGGCAGAGTGCTGCGCCTGGTCAATGAAGACGAAAGTGGCGGCGCGGCCCACCTCAACCAGGCCACAGTCAAGGTTGCGAATCTTGGCCGTGTTGCCAGTAGCAAAACAGACCGCCGTTTCCGCGGGAATGTTTCCCAAAGCAGACAGCATGGAAATCAGGCGCAGGATGCCCAAGGGCTGAACACCGGAGCCCGCGGGCGAGTCCGTGCCCAGAATCACGCGGTGCAGCTGCCTGAGTTCACCGGCGGTAAACACGGTCAGCAGCGCCGCCTTCTCGTTTCCATTATGAACAATCTCCAAGGCGCGGGTTGAGTGTTCGCAAAGCGCAACAATCTGGTCATCGGGCAAGGCGGTGTGGCCGCCGTTGATGTGGCCGATGACGTCGGCGTCGGCGGCCAGGACAATGTCCTTGTCAATCAGGCTGGAGCCGGGGATGGACGGCCCGCCGGTGTGGATGGTGCTCTGAATGCCATACTGGCGCGCCCAGGCCACCATCTGGCGGGCGGTAGCGCCGTCCTTGACGCTGCCCAGGCCGACTTCGCCCAGCAGGGTAACACCGGCTGCGGCCAGCTCCTTGAAGTCCTCTTCCACCATGCCGTGTTCCAAGACAGGCGCGCCGGCATGGATGCGCACGCCGCCAGGACGAAAGTTAGTGAAGGCGCGCTGAGCGAAGACGGCCATGGCCTTCAGTCCGGTAATGTCCTTGGGGCGCCCGGGGGTGTGCACCTCGCCGGCGGAGATCATGGTGGTGACGCCGCCGTGCAGGCAGCTGTCAATCCAGCCGAGCTGGTTCTGGCGCGGCGTCCAGTCGCCGGCCACGGGGTGCACGTGGCTGTCAATGAGGCCGGGGATCAGCGTGCTGCCATTGGCATTGATGCGGGTGGTGGCGCCCTCGAGGTCGAGATCCTTTTCTTTGCCGATGGCGGAGATGCGGCCGTTGACGGCGACAACGGTATCGGCGTCGAGAATGGGACGCGATAAATCTCCGCTCAGCATCAGGCCGATGTTGCGAATCACAAGCTTGGTGGGGGCGGCGGCTGCGGGTCTCTCTTCTGACATCTTTTGCCCTCATGTAAACTGGCGCAACGTTTGTAAACGAAACGTAGCAGTAGAGCAACCCATTGTTAAACAATTTATCCAGGATTGGACATGAAAACTTCGCTCCTTCGCGTGCTGTTGCTGGTAATACTGGCGGCCACATGGGCGGATTCTCAAACGACGCCCAAGAAAATCATCATTGACACGGACCCGGGAACCGACGACGCGCTGGCCATTCTGCTGGCGCTGAACTCGCCGCAGGTGCAGGTGGAAGGGATCACGGTAGTGCCGGGCAACGTGACCGCGGAGATGGGCCTGCAGAACGCGCTCAAACTGACCACGCTGGCCAAGCGGTGCGACATTCCGGTGGCGGGCGGGGCGCAGCATCCGCTGGCGCAGAAACTGATCACCGCCGAGTTCTGGCACGGCAAGAATGGGCTGGCCAATATCGAGCTGCCCACGCGCTGCAAGCCGGACCCCCGCTTCGGGCCCGACCTGATCATCGAGCTGGTGCACAAATATCCACACCAGATCACGCTGGTGCCGGTGGGACCGCTGACCAACATCGCGCTGGCGGTTTCCAAGGACCCGTCCATGGTGCCCCTGGTGAAGGAAGTGATCCTGATGGGGGGCAGCATTTCCGGAGGCAACGTAAACGCGGCCGCCGAGGCCAACATCTACAACGATCCGGAAGCGGCACAGATCGTGTTTAACGCCGGATTTGCCTCGCTGACCATGGTGGGGCTGGACGTGGGAAACAAAACGCTGATGACGGAGCGACAGGTCGCGCAACTGCAGGCCGCGCCCGGGCCGATGTCCACCTTTGTGGCCCAGGTGGGACAGTTTCTGCTGGACCTATCGAAGCGTTTTGGCGAAAGCGGAACGCCCATGTACGACCCGCTGGCCATGGGGGTGACGCTCGATCCGGCGCTGGTAACCACAAAAGCCATGCGGGTGGATGTGGAGACGCGGGGCGAGTTCACGCGCGGCGAAACCGTGGCCAACCGCAGCAACATGGCGGAACGCAACGTGTTGCACGGCGACCGCTATATCATCGAGGGTGTGGACAGGGTTACGCCCAACGCCAAGGTGTGCGTCGACGTGCAGGCGCAGCGCTTTCTTGATCTGCTGGTGAGCCGGATTCGGGGAAAGTGACGGTTATTCGCGTTGACTCAATCGAAGGCACGCCCGTAGAGTTGCAAGTCTCATGATGGCCACGCCCACGACTATTTCCCCGCCCCGCAAACCGGGAGACAACAGCCTGCTGGAGCGCTGGTTCCGGCTCACAGAAAACGAAACCACCGTCAGGCAGGAACTGCTCGGCGGGCTAACCACGTTTATCACCATGGCCTACATCGTGGTGGTGAACGCACAGATCCTTTCGCAGGCGGGGATGCCGGCGGAGGGGGTGGTGTTCGCCACCTGCGTTTCGGCGGCGGCGGCGACCCTCGTGATGGGCCTTTACGCCAACTATCCCATCGCGCTGGCGCCGGGCATGTCGCTGAACGCCTACTTCACCTATTCGGTTTGCCTGGGGATGCACGTGCCGTGGCAGACGGCGCTGGGCGTGGTGTTCATCTCCGGGGTGTTCTTCATTCTGATCACGGTCACGCGGGTGCGCGAGCAGATCGTGAACGGCATTCCGGATTGCCTGAAGCATTCGACCGCGGCGGGCATCGGGATTTTCATCGCCTTTATCGGAATGCGCAATGCCGGCCTGGTGGTTTCGAATCCGGCAACGTTCCTTAGCCTGGGCAATTTTTCCGATCGCGGCGTGCAGGCGGCCTGCTTCGGAATTTTGCTGACCGCAGTCCTGATTGGCAGAAAAGTGCACGGCAGCGTGCTGCTGGGCATCGTGGGCACCATGCTGTTCGGCATTGCGCGCGGCATCGTGCACCTGCCCAGCAGGCTCATCTCCATGCCCCATCCGTCCGGAACGCTCCTAAGACTGGATTTGCGGGGCGCGATTCACCTCGGCTTATTCGAAATTATTTTTGCGTTTCTGTTCGTGGACCTGTTCGACAACGTCGGCACGCTCATGGGAGTGTGCGAGCAGGCGGGCTTTGTGAAAGAAGGAAAGATCCCGCGCGTGGGGCGGGTGCTGCTGGCGGATGGAGTGGGCACGGTGCTGGGCTCGCTGACGGGAACATCCACCGTGACCAGCTACGTGGAAAGCGCGGCGGGGGTGGCCGCGGGAGCGCGCACCGGACTGAGCAATATGATGGTGGCGGCACTGTTTGTGCTGGCGCTGTTTTTTAGTCCGCTGGCCACCAGCATACCCGCATTCGCCACCGCGCCGGCGCTGGTCGTAGTAGGCGGGCTGATGATGCAGTCGGTGGCGCACATTGAGTGGCCGGATTTTTCCGAGGCGTTCCCTGCGTTCATAACCGCGGTGGCCATGCCTTTGACTTTCAGCATCGCGACAGGCCTAAGCTTCGGAGTGATCACCTACACGGCGGTGAAGCTGGCGGCGCGGAGGCGGCGGGAGGTCAGCGGGGTGATTTGGGTGCTGACCATCGTGTTCGTGTTGCGGGATGTGTATTTGGCGGCGTGGTGAGGAGATCAGCCGTAGGCGCGGGAAACAAGGAAAATCGCCAGGCCATAGAAGACGAACATAGAGGCCAGATAAAGTTTGGCACGAGCGCCGGAGTTGGCAAATTCCTTCCAGGCGAAAATTCCCCAGAGCGCGGCAACCATGGGGGCGGACTGCCCGATGGCGTAAGAAATGGCGACGCCGGTGAGATTGGCGGCCGACATATTGAACACCGTGCCGACGCCCCAGATGACGCCGCCCAGCAAGCCGAAAAGGTGGCCGGAGGCGGGAGCGCGGAAGAAACCGCTGAAGTCCACGGGAGCGCCCACCAGCGGATGCTTCATGAAGTAGATGTTCCAAATGA
>JBLMXE010000072.1:0-3603 GCA_050257615.1 Chlamydiota bacterium
CTTGCGTTTCGCTGTGATGAGGGGGCCGCCCTGCTGCGGGTGCGCGGATTCTTCAGCCCGAAGGGCGACACAGCTTTTAGCCCAGGGCGTCAGCCCTGGGTTAATACGCGAAGAACCTCAAAGCCCCTTCAGGGGCGGCACTATTTGTTCTGCACGCAGAATGTGAACGTCATCAACACGCTCAGCGTCTCGGCGGTGAACCTATGTTTCTGCTGAGGCGAGCCGTTCGGCGTGCAGCTGCTGCAAAGCCCGCACGCTGATCTGCCCGCGCTGACGCGCGGCAATCCCCTCGGCAGCGGCGCGCGCCGCGGAAAGCGTGGTAATGGTGGGAATGTGGTGGGTCACGGAGGCACGCCGTATGGCTTTTTCGTCAAACCACGGCTCCAGCCCGTGCGGTGTATTGATCACCAGTTGAATCTTCTCGCCCTTCAGTAGGTCCACCACATTGGGCCGGCCTTCTTTCACTTTGTAAACACGATCCGTGGCCAGACCGGCAGCTTCCAGCACGTCGGCCGTGCCGTTGGTAGCGACCAGCCGGAATCCCAGGTCCACAAACCTCTTTGCCACCGCCGCGATGTGCGGCTTGTCGTGATCGGTCACGCTGATGAACACAGTGCCGCTGGTAGGCAGGCTCTGTCCTGACCCCAACTGCGCCTTGGCGAAAGCCTCGCCGAAGTTGTCCGCCACGCCCATTACTTCGCCCGTGGATTTCATCTCCGGGCCCAGTACCGTATCCACGCCGGGGAACTTTTGCCAGGGGAATACGGGCGATTTCACGTAGTAGCAGTTGCCGGTACCCAGGTCGCTGGCGCGCTCGATGTTCTCGGGCAGGAACTCACGCAGCTTGCGCCCGGTCATCAGGCGGGCGGCAATCTTGGCCAGCGGCACGCCCGTGGCTTTGGAAACGTAGGGCACGGTGCGCGAAGCTCGTGGGTTGACCTCGAGCACATACACCTTTTCCCCTTTGCCATTGCCGCCCAGCGTGCTCTCCATGGGATTGCGCGGAATGGCGAATTGAATGTTCATAAGCCCGATTACCTTGAGCGCCCGCGCCAGGCGGAAGGTGTACTCGCGCATGGTGGCCAGCAGGTAGTCGGGGATGTCCACAGCCGGCAGCACGCAGGAAGAGTCGCCGGAATGGATGCCGGCTTCCTCGATGTGCTGCATGATGCCGCCGATCACCACGTCTTCGCCGTCGGAGAGCGCGTCCACGTCCACCTCGATGGCATCCTCCAGGAAGTGGTCAATCAGCACCGGGCGCTCCTGCGAGTACTCCACCGCCTCCTTCATGTAGCGGATAACCGACTCGTCATCGTAGGCGATCACCATGGCCCGCCCGCCCAGCACATACGAAGGCCGCACCAGCACCGGGTAGCCGACGCGGCGCGCGCCTTCTACGGCCTCATCCACCGAAGTGGCGATGGCGCCGGAGGGCTGGGGAATCTGCAGCTCATCCAGCAGCTTGCCAAAGCGCTTGCGGTCCTCGGCCAAATCAATGGATTCGGGCGAGGTGCCGATAATGCTGACTCCCGCAGCCTTTAGGGGCAGCGACAGGTTGAGCGGCGTCTGCCCGCCGAACTGCACGATCACACCCACCGGGGCGCCGCCCGCGGCTTCGTGCTCATAAACCGAGAGCACATCTTCCACTGTCAACGGCTCGAAGTAGAGGCGGTCGCTGGTGTCGTAGTCGGTGGAGACGGTTTCCGGGTTGCAGTTCACCATCACCGTCTCGTAGCCATCTTCGCGCAGCGCAAACGAGGCGTGGCAGCAGCAGTAATCGAACTCAATTCCCTGCCCGATTCGGTTCGGACCGGCGCCCAGGATCATGACTTTCTTCCTGGCAGTCGGCGTGGCCTCGTCTTCTTCTTCGTAGGTGGAATACAAATATGGGGTGAAGCTCTCAAACTCGGCGGCGCAGGTGTCCACCCGCTTGTACACCGGCGCCAGGCCGTTCTTCTTTCGCAGCTGCCGTACCTTCTCCGCCCCGGAGTGGCCGTTTTCCAATCGCCACACATTGGCCAGGCGGGCGTCGGACAATCCCATGCGCTTGCCTTCGCGCAGCAACTCGCCGGGCACATTCTCGGCCGAGTATTTCTCCAGCTCAAGTTGTAGGTCGTTGACCTGCTTGAGCTGGTAGAGGAACCAGGGATCTATGGAGGTCATCTTGGCGATCTGCTTCACCGTCATTCCCTGGCGCAAGGCGTAGCGAACATAGGACAGGCGCTCGGGATGCGGCGTGACCAGGCGCTGGGTAAGAATTTTGGGCTCGATCTGCTCGCTGCCCGGCCGCTTCCCCGTGTCCAGCGCGCGCACCGCCTTGAGCAGCGACTCCTTGAAGGTGCGACCGATGGCCATCACCTCGCCCACCGACTTCATCTGCGGGCCCAGGCCCTCATCAGCACCGGGGAATTTTTCGAACTGCCACTTGGGAATCTTCACCACCACGTAGTCGAGCGTGGGCTCGAAGCAGGCGGGCGTCTTGCGCGTGATGTCGTTGGTGATCTCGTCCAGGGTGTAGCCCACTGCCAGCTTGGCTGCGATCTTCGCGATGGGGAACCCGGTGGCCTTGGAAGCCAGCGCCGAGGAGCGCGACACGCGCGGATTCATCTCGATCACCACTTGGCGCCCGGTTTCGGGATGCACGGCGAACTGAATATTAGACCCGCCGGTCTCCACGCCAACCTCGCGAATAACCGCAATGGCGGCATCGCGCATGGCCTGGTATTCGCGGTCGGTGAGCGTTTGCGCCGGCGCCACCGTGATGGAGTCGCCGGTGTGCACGCCCATGGGATCGAAATTCTCAATGGAGCAGATGATGATGACGTTATCGGCCAGGTCGCGCATCACCTCCAGCTCGTATTCCTTCCAGCCCAGCACTGATTCTTCGATTAGGACTTCATGCACCGGCGAGAGATCGAGGCCGCGAGCCAGCGTCTGCAGCAACTCCTCCCGGTTATAGGCGAGGCCGCCACCGGTGCCCCCCAGCGTGAACGACGGCCGAATAATGACCGGGAAACCGATCTTCCCGGCGAACTCCATGCCGTCTTTCAGATTGTTGACCAGCGCCGATTTGGGCACGTCCAGGCCGATCTTCAGCATCGCGTCTTTGAAGAACAGCCGGTCTTCCGCCTTCTTGATGGCGCCGATCTTCGCCCCGATAAGCTGCACGTTGTACTTGTCGAGTACGCCGCCGTCGGCCAGTTCCACCGCCAGGTTGAGCGCGGTCTGGCCGCCCACCGTGGGCAGCAGGGCGAAGCCTTTGCCGTCGCACATCTCCGATTCAATGCGAAGAATTTCTTCCAGGTAATCGCGGGTCAGCGGCTCGATGTAGGTGCGCTCGGCGAATTCCGGGTCGGTCATGATGGTGGCCGGGTTGGAATTGGCCAGCACCACTTCGTAGCCCTCCGACTTGAGCGCCTTGCAGGCCTGGGCGCCGGAGTAGTCAAACTCCGCCGATTGGCCGATCACAATCGGCCCCGAGCCGATAATCAGAATTTTCGAAATGTCCGTTCTTTTAGGCATGAAACCAGTTCTCAGCGCGCCGCTCTCCGTTTCCGGTTCTCGTTCGCGTGCACATCCGCACTCCCTTTCTTGATGTCATCC
>JBLMXE010000073.1:0-5685 GCA_050257615.1 Chlamydiota bacterium
ATCGCCGCGCAGCAGGAAAAAGGCGTGGATGCCTTCCACGCTGGTGTCCACTGGGTCGTAGATCTGCGCGTCGTGCATGCCTCGGCTGTGCAATTCCTTTAGCCGCTCTTGCGCCGCGAGCCGCAGTTCATTTATTTCGCCGAACTTGATGGACTCTGTCGGGCACGCCTTGGCACAGGCCGGCTCCATTCCCGCCTTTTGCCGGTCATAGCAGAAGGTACACTTGAAGGCGCGGCCGTCCGACTCATTTTTTTGGATCACGCCGAACGGGCAAGCCACCACGCAATACGAGCAGCCATTGCACACATCCGGCTGCACGTACACCCCGCCGAACTCGGTGCGCACAATCGAGCCCGTGGGACATGCCTCCAGGCAGCCCGCCTGCTCGCAGTGCTTGCAGACATCAGAGGAAAACGCCCAGGAGTTCACCTCGCCCGCATTGCCGCCGAATCCCGGCTGCGGCTCACCTTCCACGAACTTCACGTGCCGCCAGGTGGAAGCGCCCACCGTGCCCGTATTGTCGTACGAGAAGCCGCTCCAGTTCAGGCCGTCTTCCGCCACGCCGTTCCATTCCTTGCAAGCCACCTCGCAGGCTTTGCAGCCGATGCACAGCGTGGAATCGGTCAGAAACGCAGTGACCCGGGCATCCGCACTGGGCAGCGAAAAATCAGGAATATTGGCGCTCATGCCGCCCTCCGCTTCTGTTCTCGCAGTTCGTCCAGAACGGCCTCACCCTGTGGGCGCCGTCCGGCTTGAATGTTGCACACCAAGGCCTTGGTTTCCATGATGCGCACGTTCGGCTCTTCCGAAATAGCCAGCAGATCGTTGGTGACGTCGCCCTTCACTTTGCCCTTGTAGCCCCAGTGGTAAGGCAGTCCGACCTGGTGGACGGTGCGGCCTTCCACCCACATCGGCCGCATGCGCGTGGTTACCATCACCCGGGCCTCGATGATGCCGCGCGGCGTGGTAATCGTCGCCCAGCCGCCGTGCTCCAGTCCCACATCGGCCGCCAATTCGGGAGAGACTTCGGTGAACAGTTCGGGCTGGAGCTCGGCCAGGTGGGAAAGAGTGCGCGTCATCCCGCCCGCCGTGTGGTGTTCCGTCAAGCGGTAGGTGGTAAGCACGTAGGGGAAGCGCGCGTCTCCCGGGGAGAAGGCATAAGAATTCCCCGCCCGTAGTTTTTTCTTGGCTGGTGGATTGCTCGTGTGCTCCGGGTAGAGAGGATTGCGAACCGGCGACTCCAGCGGCTCGTAGTGGGTGGGCAGCGGCCCGTCCTTCAGACCGCTGCTTACCCAGATCCACCCCAGCCCATCAGGATGGAGGATGAACGGCTTGTCACCCGGCAGCGCCTCCAGTCCTGTCTTGTTCTTTCTGTCTCCCGGATCGCTGGGCGGCTTGGTTTTGAGGAAGTCGGGCGTGTCCGTGCCCGTCCATTGCTTCTTTTCTTCGTCCCACCACACCAGTTTTTTTCGCTCGCTCCAGGGTTTGCCGTCGGGCCGGGCCGAGGCGCGGTTATAGATGATGCGCGCGTCCTTGGGCCAGGCGAAGCCCCAGCCGTGGCCAAGCAGGCCCTTGGGCTGGCGCTTGTTGGCTTTGTTCTCGCCCGGGTGCGGCATGACCCCGGAATAGATCCAGCAACCGCAGGCGGTCGAGCCGTCGTTGCGCAGGCTGTCGAAATTCTCTACCAATTTGCGGTCGTCCACGGTGAAGCCATTGATCTCCGCCAGAATTTCCTCGACATCGGGCTCGGCATGTACACCATGAGTTGAGTAGTCCCAGGTCAACGCCCGCAGACCGGCATCGCGTTCCCGCGAAGAAAGGGCAGCCTTGGCCTTTAGCCGCCGCCCCAGGTGATACATGAACCACGTCTCGCTGCGCGCGTCGCCCGGGGGATCCACCGCCTTGTTGTGCCACTGCAGCAGCCGTTGCGTATTGGTAAAGGTGCCGTCCTTCTCTGCCTGTCCGGCGGCGGGGAAGAGGAACACCTCGGTGCCGATCGCCTCGGGGCTGAGTTCGCCGCGTTGTACTTCCGGTGAGTCGTACCAGAACGACGCCGTCTCTGTCTCTACCATGTCGCGCACCACCAGCCATTTCAGCCGGGCCAGCGCCTTGCGCTCCAGTCGGCCATTGGGCGCGCCCACTGCGGGGTTCTGCCCCATCACGAACAGTCCTTCCACTTTGCCGTCCATCATCTCCAGCCAGTAGCCGAAGTGCGAATGGTCTCCGGTCACCCGCGGCAGCCAGTCGAAGCCCCAGTCGTTATCCTCGCGCGCGGCCTCGCCGTACCAGCCTTTGAGCAGGCTGATGATGTATTTGTCGAAATTTGCCCACAGCCCCACCTTGCTGCTGTGCTTGCTCACATATTCCTCGAAGCGGTGCGAGTCCGATTCGAAGTAGGGCATGGGCAGGTAGCCGGGCAGAATGTCATAGAGCGTGGGTATGTCCGTCGAGCCCTGGATGGAAGCGTGGCCGCGCAGCGCCAGAATGCCGCCGCCCGGACGCCCGATGTTGCCCAGCAGCAGTTGCAGAATGGCCGCGGACCGAATGATCTGCACCCCGTTGGAATGCTGGGTCCAGCCTACCGCGTAGCAGATGGCCGCTGTCTTCTCCGGCCCGGAAGCCTTGGCAAAGGCTTCTGCCGCCTTCAGAAACACATCCTGCGGAACTCCGCAGTAGCGCTCGACCATCTCCGGGGTGTAGCGCGCGAAGTGCTTTTTCAGAATTTGAAACACACAACGTGGATTTTGCAGCGTGCGGTCGTCCTGGTGTTTGCTCTCTTTCCCCACTTCCCCGCCGCGATCGTGCCCGTGACCGCCGCCTGGGCTGCCCCGCAAACCATGGCCGCCGCTGGTGCCGGCATGCGTCGCTCCCTTGTCGGCTCCCTTGATCTCTGAGCCGGCGTACAGCCAGGTAGCCGGATCGTACTCCTTCTCCTCCGCATCAAAGCCGGAGAATATTCCCCCCAAGTCTTCGGTGTCCTTGAATTCTTTGTTAATAATGACGGGCGCATTGGTGTAGTGCACCACGTACTCGCGGAAGTACCTGTCGTTCTCCAGGACGTAGTTGATCAGCCCGCCCAGGAAGAGAATGTCGGTGCCCGCCCGCAGCGGCACCCAGATGTCGGCCATGGCTGAGGTGCGCGTAAACCGTGGGTCAACGTGGATAATTTTCGCGCCCCGCTCGCGCGCCTCCATCACCCACTGGAAGCCTACGGGGTGGTTCTCCGCCATGGACGATCCCATAATCAGGATGGCGTCGGCGTTGCTCAGGTCCTGCTGCGCGGTTGTGGCCCCGCCGCGCCCGAAAGAGGCGCCCAGACCGGGCACCGTGGAGCTGTGTCATATTCGCGCCTGGTTGCTGATGCCCACCATGCCCAGGCCGCCGCTGAACAGCTTCTTGATCAGGTAATTTTCTTCGTTGTCCAGCGTTGCGCCGCCTAGGTGGCAGATCGCTTGGGTATGCGCCACCACCTCGCCATCTTTCTTTTCAATGAAGGTGCGCTCCCGGCTCTCCCATACCCGCTCCGCCACCATGTCCATGGCCGTTTCCAGATCCAATTCCTGCCACTTCGTGGAGTACGGCGCGCGATAGCGCACCTTAGTTAGCCGCTCCGGGTGGGTGTGCAGCTCAAATGTGTCCGCGCCTTTGGGGCAGAGATGGCCGCGCGAGATGGGCGAATCGGGATCGCCCTCGATGGAGACCATCTTCCCGTCTTTATGGAAGATGAGCTGCCCGCAGCCCACGCCGCAGTACGGGCAGATGGAACGGGTGACTCGGGCCTCTTGGGTTTTGGGAACTAGATTGCGCGTATGCTCCGACCAGGCCTCCGGTCCGGTCCCGTCGCCGCCGGTACGAATCTGTTTCACCAGCGGCCAGCGGTCGAACAGATCCTTGAACATGAATGCCCCCACAGCCTAGGAAAGCGCTACGTTGTTAAAGAACCTATGCTGTCGGGCTGGGTTGCCAAGTGATTTCCACTGAGAGACGCATTGCTGACGAAAAAAGAATAGCGGACGGCTGTTACACCGCCCGCAGAGAAGAGCAAGACCCTCCTAGCCGGCCAGTGTGAAGTTCACCGTGATGGTGGTATCAATTTCTGTTGGCTGGCCATTCAGCATGTAGGGCTTGTATCGCCACTGCTTGACGGCATTGATGGCGGAAGCGGTCAGCATGGGATGTCCACTTACCACCTGCAAACCCTGGACCTGGCCGTCTTTGCCGATCACGGCGTGCAGCACCACCGAGCCCTGAATGTGCGCCTGCTTGGCGATTTGAGGGTACTCCGGTTGCACCTTATGCACCAGCAACCCCTGCGAGACGCCCTGTGACACGCGCACTCTCTTCAGCTGCACCTTGGGGACGGCCACCGGCGAATTCAGCACGCCGCCCAGCACGCCGCCTACTGCTCCGCCGGCTACTCCGCCGGGCACACCGCCAACTACACCGCCCACCGCCGGAGGCGCGTTGGAGGGCGGCGCGGCTGAGGCCATTTCCTGTGTCTTCACGATGTGCTGCGGGATCTTCGTAGGGGTACGCAGCTCATTGGGATTGAGTTGTTCCTTGACCACCGGTTGCGGCCGGGCCGCTGCCGGTGCTGCCGCCGGAGGAGGTGGTGGCGGAGGCGGTGGTGGCGCCACTAACTGCGTCATCAGCGCATGGGTGGGCAGCGCCTGTACAAACATTAATGGTATTAGAACCACCACCGTCACGATCGCCACCTGGATGACGAACGACACCAGAGTGGCTTTGCCGCGATTGGTTTTGATCCTGTTCGTTGATTCGATAAGGCTGTCCTCAAACACCGGCCCTCTCCTTTCAGAGGCGCAGTTTGCCCGCGGCATCGCATCAACTCATCGCCTGCCGGGGGAACTAGCGGTCCAGGTATGAGTTACAGACTCCGTGATGGAAACAACAGTTCTCTCTCCGGCCGCGAACGGCAAACCTGCAGACCTCTAATGACTCTCGCTTGTCTGGCTATTAGATTTTCGATGCCAAATGCGGGATGTATCAACGTGGTGCACTGCCCAGCCCTGCCCGGAGAAGCGCGTCCAGTTGCTGCTGATCACTTGCCAAGGAGAGATAGAATTGAGAGCTACAGGATCGTTTTCGATCCCGCCAAGGAGCGCCTATGACCAGCATGCTGGAAACACCTGCTCTGCTCAGCGATGCTGCGCGCCGTCGCCTGATCGCGGAGCAGTGCGCACTGGCCGTCGTGGACATTCAGGAAAAACTCCTGCCGCCCATCTTCGAAAAGGAGCGCCTGGTGCGCAATTCTCAGCTGCTGATCCGCCTGGCGGGCATACTGCGGATCCCTGCGCTCCTGACCACACAGTATTGTAAGGGGCTGGGCAAGGTAATCCCCGAAATCGCTTCCTTGTTGCCCGATGCCACGCCTATGGACAAGCTGGAATTTTCCTGCTTTGGCAGCGAAGAGTTCACGGCCGCATTGAAGGCTTTGCCCGGCCGCCGCAATACCGTTCTGCTGTGTGGAATGGAAACTCACATTTGCGTCATGCAGACCGCCCTGGGCGCCCTGGAGCACGGCTACCATGTGCATGTCGCCTCTGACGCCGTTAGTTCGCGGGCTGAGTGGAACTGGAAGATCGGCCTGTTGCGCATGCGCGACGCCGGCGCGGTCATCTCTTCCACCGAGATGATGCTCTACGAGTTGCTGCGCTCCTCCGG
>JBLMXE010000074.1:0-4768 GCA_050257615.1 Chlamydiota bacterium
CGCCGCTGGCGCGCAGCACCGGCCCGGTGACGCCCAGGTCAATGCAGTCAGGACCGGAGATGACGCCCACCCCCCTGGTGCGCTCCACCCAGATGCGGTTGGTGGTGAGCAGCTCTTCGTATTCATCAATCTTCGGGGTAACGAACTGAACAAACTTCTTCACCTCCGCCTCGAAACCGTCGTAGGTCTCGTACAGGCAGCCGCCGATGCGGAAGGCGTGGGTGGTAAGCCGTGCCCCGCAGTACTTCTCGTAGATTTTGAGAATCTCTTCCCGGTCGCGGAAGGTGTAGAACAGCGGCGTAATGGCGCCGATATCAAGCGCGTGCGTGCCCAGCCAGAGCATGTGGCTGGCCAGCCGGTTGAGCTCGGTGAGGATGACGCGAATGTAATTGGCCCGCGGCGGCGCTTCGATGTTGAGCAGCTTCTCCACCGCCTCGCAATAGCCCAGACCGTTGGAGACCGCGGCCACATAATCCATGCGATCCACGTAGGGATTGAACATGGTGTAGGTGCGGTGCTCGGCGATTTTCTCCACCCCCCGATGGAGGTAGCCGATGATGCATTCCGTGCCCCGGACCTTCTCGCCATCGAGCTTGAGGATGACGCGCAGCACGCCGTGGGTGGAGGGGTGCTGCGGTCCCATGTTGAGCACCAGTTCGTTGGCATCGAGGAAGGTATGTTCGCGCTCGTCCAAGTCGAGATGGGAGGCGCCGGCCGTCTTGGTGGGATCGCTCATTGGCCGCTCTCGATTCCCAGGTTCATCTGCACCCATTCCTGGTCCTGCTGGATGATGCTGTGGTCCTTGCGCAAGGGAAAGCCCTTCCAGTCCTCGGGCAGAAGTATGCGGCGCAGGTCGGGATGGCCCTCGAAGCGAATGCCGAACATGTCGTAAACCTCGCGCTCCAGCCAGTTGGCAGTGCTCCACAGGGGAACTGCGCTGGGCGCGGCTTCGCCCTCAGCCAGCGAGGTCTTCACCCGGATGCGCTCGTTGCGCGGGAAAGAGTAGAGAATCCAGATCACCTCGAAAGGCTGCGGCCGCTGCGGGTAGTGGGTGGCGGTGCAGTCCACCAGGTAATCGAACTGCTCTTCGTCATGGAATTCCTGCAGAACGTCATAGACGATGGAACGGTCTACCACCAGGTAGCTCTGGCCCAGGTAGGTGCTGGCCTCGTGGATACCAGAACCAAAACGCTGCTTCAGGCGCTTTACCATTTCCGATTCCCAGGGCACAGGAGCGGGCCCCGCCGGCTTGGGGGGAGGTGGAGGAGCTGCGGGTTTAGCCGGCGTACTAACCGGCGGCTTGGCGCTGGCCGGGGTGGCGCCGGGAACAGCGGACGACGACGGTTGTGAAGCCGGCTTCTGGCCTTTATCCGGGGAGGTATTGCCCTTGGTCTCGTCAGGCATCGTTACGCCATTTCCCTGGGCCGAACCACAAAAACTGTGTGTAAAGTCGCATACGTTTTAACAGCGGGTGAACGAGGGTGTCAACGAAACAAGCTCACGATCTGTGGTGGTTATCATCACCCGCCGGAAAACTAGATCCATTCCAGCGCGCCCTTCTTCCAGATCCAGATGTAGCCCACAATCAGGATGCCGAGGAAGATGCCCATTTCCAGCAAGCCGAATTTGCCCAACCAGCGGTAGCGCACCGCCCAGGGCAGCAGAAAGATGGTCTCCACATCGAAGACCACGAAGAGGATGGCCACGATATAAAAGCGGACGGTGTAGCGGCCGCGGGCGTCGTCCACCGGGGTGATGCCGCATTCGTAAGGCATCAGTTTGGTTTTGTGCGGGTTTTCCGGACGCACCAGCTTGAACAGCACCAGTGTGACCGCGGGAATGGCAAAGGCCACTCCCATAAAGAGAAAAATAGGCACGTAATTTTGCGGCATATGCCTGTACCCCAAGTGCTCTAAGGCTGGCTATTGAACCCGCCACTATACCGCCCTTGGAGCCGGGCTTCAATGGCAGAAGATCACCCTGGCATGTGACCCAGCGCACGAGGGGCACGCTGGTAGTTGGTAGCTGGTCGTTGGTCGTTGGTCTTGAGCGGTTAGTCGTTGGCACTCGTCAAAGATCTGGGCGACGGCCCTATGGCTAACGACTAACGACGAGCGACTAACGACCAACTGCCAACTACCAGCTACTAACTACCGCTCCATTTATAATCCGCACGTGGCCCTCGACGAGAACATTTACGAGCTACGCCGGCAGAAACTGAAGCAGATTGAGGCACTGGGTCAGCCGGCGTATCCCACGCGCTTCGACTTCACCCATACCATCCCGCAGATCCTGGCGGAGTTCAGCGGCAAAACGGCGGAAGAATTGGAAGGTGCCCGCGTGAATGTGTGTGTGGCCGGGCGCATTATGGCCATTCGCCTGATGGGCAAAGCCGGCTTTTCCCACCTGCAGCAGAGCGGGCAACGGCTGCAGATTTACGTGAAGAAGGACGCCGTCGGCGAGAAGGGTTTCGAACTCTACAAACTGCTCGACCTGGGCGACTACATCGGCGTCTGCGGCTACCTGTTCCGCACCCGCACTGGCGAGCTCACGGTGCACGTAGAAAGCCTTACTTTCCTGGTCAAGGACCTGCTCCCCCTTCCGGAAAAGTGGCACGGGCTCACCGACGTGGAACTGCGCTACCGCCAGCGCTATCTCGACCTGGTCATGAACCCGGAGGTGCGCGAAACGTTTGTGAAGCGTGCTCGCCTGGTGCAATCGTTCCGGCGCTTTCTGGGAGAGCGCGGCTATATCGAGGTGGAAACGCCGATGATGCAGCCCATCGCCGGGGGCGCGGTGGCGCGGCCCTTCGTCACCCATCACAACACTTTGGACATGGATCTCTACCTGCGCATCGCCCCCGAACTCTACCTGAAGCGGCTCACCGTGGGCGGGCTGGACCGGGTGTTTGAGATCAACCGCAACTTTCGCAACGAAGGCATCTCCACCCAGCACAATCCCGAATTCACCATGCTGGAGTTTTACCAGGCCTACACCGATTTCCGCGGCATTCTGCAAGTGACGGAGGAACTGCTGGAGCAAGCGGCGCGGGACGTGACCGGAGGAACCAAGGTCGCATGGGGCGGGCAGGAGATTGATTTCGACCGTAACCGCTGGCAGCGCCTCACCATGCGTGAGGCCATCATCAAGTTCTGGCCCGAGACCGCCGGTCCCAAGCCGGAGATGAGCGATTTCGCCTCCGCTGAGCGAGTGGCCGCGCTGGTCAAACGCTTCAACGCGGTCCACCAGCACATGCCCTACGATCCCGGCGCCCCGCTGGGCAGAACTATCGCCGAGCTTTTCGAGGCCGTGGCCGAAGAGCGCCTGGTGCAGCCCACCAGCATTTATGAGTTTCCGGTGGCCGTATCACCTCTCTCTAAGAACAAGCCCGACGAGCCGGAATGGGTGGAGCGCTTTGAGATTTACGCCGGAGGCATGGAGATCGCCAACGGCTTCAGCGAGCTCAACGATCCCGAAGAGCAGCGGCGGCGCTTCGAAATGCAATTGGCCGAGCGCGAGCGCGGCGATGAAGAGGCCCACCAGATGGATGAGGACTACATTCGCGCCCTGTCTTTCGGACTGCCACCTACTGGGGGATGCGGCGTGGGCATTGACCGCGTGGCCATGCTGCTGACCGGCTCGCCTTCCATCCGCGATGTGATCCTGTTCCCTCTCCTGCGCCCGGAGCGGCAGGGAGAAGGCAAGGAAGAGTCGCAGAAAGCGGCGTCGTCATAGAGGTGCCGGCGGCTGTCCTGGCAGCCCTTCCGTGCCACAACCCATACGTTGCGTCCTTCCGCCTGATAGCGTCCGGACCCATTTGGTGGCAGTTTTGGGGCTGACCTGAAAGGCGACGGCTGCCTTCCGGCTCAACTGTCGGGAGAGCACCTGCTGGGCCAGGACCTCTCGACCATGAGGCGTGAGTCGGGCATTCTGGTGGATGTCCATTCGATCCTCCAAGGCGGTGATTGCTCAGCACAATCAGCTTCTCTCGGTTCGGTCGAATGGGTAACCTCCTGAAACATCGCAGCGAGCTACGTCTCTAGCGGAGCGTGTCTTCAGCAAGGACGATATCGCACACCGATAGAGACGTAACTCGTTACGTCTCCATGTGTGTGGAAAGCTTGCTCGAACCACCGATTTGACAACCACCCAACGCTGGCCAATACTCGAACGCTTTCAATAGCTCAGGAGGGAAGCTGGTGTCCCGATTCCGATGGTTGTTCCTGCTGCTTCTTCTGTCGGCTTCTTCCATCCCCTTGCCCGCCCAGTCCCAGCCCTGGTCCGAGGCCAAGGCGAATGCCTGGTACCAGCAGCAGCCCTGGCTGGTAGGCAGCAACTTCACGCCTGCGGACGCGATCAACCAGCTGGAGATGTGGCAGGCCGCTACTTTCGATCCCCAAGAGATTGACAAGGAACTGGGCTGGGCCGAAGCGCTGGGGATGAACACCATGCGCGTTTTCCTGCACGACCTGCTCTGGCAGCAGGATGCGCCGGGATTCAGGCAAAGGATCAACACATTTTTGGAAATTGCCGCTCGGCATCACATTCGCCCCATCTTCGTGCTGTTCGATTCCTGCTGGGACCCAAATCCCAAACTGGGGCCGCAGCACCCGCCCATTCCCGGAGTGCATAACTCGGGGTGGGTACAAAGTCCGGGGGCGTCGGCGCTGCAGGATCCTTCGCAATATCCGCGGCTACAGGCTTACGTGGAAGGCGTGGTCGGCGCTTTCGCCAACGATCACCGCGTTCTTGCCTGGGATTTGTGGAA
>JBLMXE010000075.1:0-4009 GCA_050257615.1 Chlamydiota bacterium
GCCGTGGGTGAAGATACGACGCCTCAGCCCCGTTTTTCTTAACGCTTGTCAGGCGCTGAGTTGTTGCTTTGCGTCTGCACTGGCGTGGAGGGCTGACCGTTGTTGCCCGCTCCTGAACTCGCCGCGCCGCCTGCTGGCTGCGAGGAGGCGCCGCCTTTCGTGTCCGGCGACTGCACCGTCCCGTCCTTGGGCGGTGAAAGTTTGTCAGCCAGGGGTATCTTCTTCTTCAGTTGTTCCAGCTCTTTCATCTTCTCCGGCTCGTGACGATGGAAAATGCGCATCATGTCGGGCATGAATTCGCGCAACAGATTGGTTTCCGCGCTGCTGAGCACGCTTCCCCCAAAACGGGTCATAGTGTCGCCAAAGCTCCGCTCTGGCCGCGGATAGTAGGCATTGGTCAGGCCATCCACGAACAGCAGGCCCAACAGCAACGAACCGTTGAAAGTGCTGTGCCCGCTATCGGACTGGGTCACCAGCACCCGGCTGGCGGCATAGGGCACGCGGGCAAACAAAGAATGCCCGTCGCCTTTGCGGAAGTAGCGCGGGTCCTGGCGAAGCAATGTGGGAAAAAGAAAATTTTCGAAAAAGGCGCCGGCTTCATGGTTGGCCAGCAGGGCGCCATAGCGCTTGCCGTAGCCCTCCATTCCCTGCCCGTAGGCCGGCCAGTCATCGGTCATTTGCGCCCAGCCGGCGTCGAAAGCGGTATTCGCCACCGTGTAGATGGAGTAGGTCTGCTGTACAAAAATGTGGAATTTCTGATGCGGTGTCAGGGGCGTGTAAGCAGGGGGCCCCACCGGCTCTACGGCGACGGGAGTACTGGCCACGCTCACAGCCGGCGACAAGGGCGCCTGGCTGCCTGGCTGGGGTGCCGCCGGCAGTTCGTCCTTTTGGGCGGCTGCGCTCAAGCTGATTCCAGCCACAACTGCAACTACCACCCAGGCACGCATAAACTCCCCAGTTCTCATCCCTACTACCCCAGCAGCAATCTACGTGCCGAATCCCTTAACTCAGAAGTAATCTGCGCCGCCTGGGTTTGCCGCCCGGCGCCCCCTTTGCTTTCCAGGTACAAAGCCCCTTGGTGCAATTGACCCAGCCTCTCTGGCGTCCCATAATCGAGGTCTAAGTCCCTAAGGCGGTGGAACTTGGCAGCAAAACACCACGATGCCGGCGACCTCAAGACCCGTTTCGATGAAGCCTTCAACCGAGCGGGAAAGAAAGTAGAAGCGGCAGGCAAGAAGCTGGGCCGTTCCTTGCAGGAGACAGGGTTGGAAAAAGATGCGGAGAACATCATTTCCTACCTCAATGATGAGGTCGTTCCCGCCGTCCGCAGCCACTCCACTCAGGCCCTGCGCACGGCAGCGAAGAAGCTGGCGCAATTCGCCGATTACATGGAGCGGAAGCGGCGGTGATGATGAAGCGCAATGCCATTTTTCTGGCGCTGGCGGGCGCCCTGCTTTTGAGCGGTTGCAGCCACAAGAGCGCGCGAGTCAACGTGCCCCCGCCGCCCAGCATTCCGGAAAGCGCGCCACCCAATTCCAGCACTGCCGCCGAGCCCAGCATTCCTTCTGAGCGGGCGCCACAAACCGTCCCCCAGCCGGTTTTCGTGCAAACCGGCATGGCCAGTTGGTATGGGCCACCCTACCACAACCGCAGGGCTTCCAATGGCGAGATTTACAATATGAACGCCCTGACCGCCGCCCATCGGACCCTGCCCTTAGGTTCCATTGTGCGTGTTACCAATCTCAGAACAGAGCACTCGGTGGTGGTGCGGGTTACTGACCGCGGGCCCTTTATCCCCGGAAGAATCATTGACTTATCCCTGGCCGCCGCCAAGAAGGTGGACGTGTGGCGCCCCGGCTTAGCTAGGGTACAGGTGGAATTGCTCAAGACCCCGGCTCCGCTCAATCGCGGCGGCCGCTGGGCGGTGCAGATTGGGGGCTTCGACGATCATGCCGCCGCCACCGAACTGCGCGACCACCTGGCCCGCCGCTACCACACCGCCCGGGTACACGAATTCGCCAGTCCCACCGGCAACTGGTGGCTGCAGGTCCGGGTTCTGCAGGATGACAAGCGGCGCGCGGAAGAGGTCGCCCGCGACACCCATACCCCCGAAGGCGCAGTTTTCCTGGTCCGCCTGGACTGAGTCTCTGCTCAGCACCACGGCTGCTACTTCCTGCCCAGTGGTAATCCGAAGATGATGACTTAAATAACAGTACACCGGTGTACCAGTAATGGCACCGAAGGGGCATTCCAAATTCCCGTCGAATGCCTACACTAATGGTTAAAGAAACTGCCGTTCAGGAATTGGGATGTTTGCCGTTTCGGGACATCTGGCCGTGAGTCCGAATTTAATCGGCTCAGTCCTGCGGTGAAAGAGGTTATGAAGAGCAAACAGCATGGCGCCACCATCCTTGAAGCGGCCTTAGTGCTGCCCGCGTTTTTCCTGCTGTTGATGGCCGTCTTTGAGTTTGGCCTGGTCATCAGCGCCTATCACACCATGGTGGGCGCGGCGCGCGAGGGCGCGCGGGTCGCCGTGATTCCCGATCCGGCCAATGGCTACCAACTCCCCACCGGCGGAGCCGTCGCCTCCGCGGTTTGCCAGAAACTCCAGGCAGGCGTGTTCGGCCCCATCGCCAGCTGCAGCGGCTATCCCGGTAATACACCCAACAACACGGCTACCTGCCCGCCGTTTGCGGGTGGGAATCCGCCAAGCTTGACCAGCGAAGACGTGTACGTTAACTCGCCGCGCATGGGCAACGCCTGCAGTATGACTGTGCCGGAAGGCGGCACGGAAGCGTACGTTCAGGTGGCCGTGCACCGCAACGTGCATCTGTTCTGGGGTTGGCAGTTTCCGCTGACTGTGCGCGCTGTAATGCGCTCGGAGGGCAACTGATGAAACGCTCTGGCCGAAGGGAACGCGGTTCGCAGATCGTGGAGTTCGCGGTTATTTTGCCGGTGCTGCTCCTGATGGCGCTGATTGTGGCTGAAGGCGCCAACCTGTTCCGCGTCTATCAGGTGGTCACCAACGCCGCCCGCGAGGGCACCCGTCTGTCGGTGTTGTCCCAGAACCGCTATGTGGCCATCAACCAGACCACGAATTTCAAGCTGACCAATCCGCAAACCTGCACCTTCACCGCCACCAATACCACCAACAATCACCCCGTGTGCCAGGCGGTGGCCGACTACATGCAGAACAACGAAATCGTGGGCAATGCCTTTGTCCAGTGTCCTACCGTGACCGTCACGGTGGACCAGGCCAATGCTCCCAGCAGTGACAGCGGCAACCCAGACTACTCCCGGGTAGATGTTAGTTGTACTTACTCCCTCCGCTATCTTCCCCGGCTCCCCTCTTACTCGCTGGCGAATGCGATCAACATTCGGCGCACGACGATTTTCAGAAATTTCTACTAAGAGGAAGATATGAGCAAGAACAAGCGGGAACGCGGCACCGTCGTAGTGATGTCGGCAGTGCTGATGCCGGTGTTGCTGTTTGTCATCGGCCTGGGTGTGGATTTCGGCGTGATGTATGCCGTGCGCAATGCCGCGCAAAACGCCGCTGACTCGGCGGCTATGGCCGGCGTCTACGCCTATGCCGGTCTGGACCCGGTCTATACCGACCCGACCACGGCGGCCAACAAGGCGGCATTGGCCAACCCCATTTTTGCCGGGGGCACCGTCACTCCTACCTCCGTACTCGCTTATCGCTGCACCGACAGCATTGGCATCCAGAACTATTGCGTGAAGGTAACACTGAATGTGACCAGCCCGATTTACTTCGCCAAGGTATTCGGCAAGGCACCCGTTCCCATTCAGGTACAGGCGACAGCTCAGGCAAATACGGGATTAGGATTTGCACCGCAGTGCGCCAAGCCCATCTTTGTGCCTGATCCGAGTTTGATATTGCCACCGGACGGTCCGGTGAAGGTGGGTGGCACTATGACCATCCGTCCCACCAATCCTAGCAACGCACTCGTTCCCAGCCAGTACTACTCCCTGGACTTTACCAGCA
>JBLMXE010000076.1:0-8331 GCA_050257615.1 Chlamydiota bacterium
GAAGAAGAATGGATACACGCTTCGCAGCAGCTTACATTGGATATTCTCCCGCCACGTTGCGGTTGTGGAGGCGTAAAGGAGCAGGCCCAAAGTTCCACAATATTGGACGCTTCATCGAGTATCGCCAGGAAGATCTGGACGCCTGGGCGGGGGGCGAAGAAGTGGCCGCGCTGCGTCGCGCGGAACGCCGGTCCAAGTCCACGGCCAAGGTGCGCTCCGGCAAACGCGTTTCGGCTTCCGACTTCGGCAATGCCTTGGCGGGCGTCAACACCGGAAATTGGTCGTAGGCGGACCCTAAGTTAGTCGCACGGCACAGCACATTTTCTAAGAGACCGTTCTTTCGTTCCCGAAAAGCGGTTTGTTTCCGATCTGAGACCGCCGCGGGTAGCCCTCAAGGTGTGACCCGAAGGCTCGCGTTTCTCTCCCCCCAGGTTTCCGGCGCCCGCCGCAGGGCGACGGCTTCTCCGGCACCGAAACCTGCGCAATTGGGCCACTTTTTCCTGTTACCCTCTTGGCACCTTACTTGTACCCCTACCCCTGGCCTATAATTCGGGAGGATTACCAGGTGCCGATGGCTACGCGCGGAAACAAGAGCTGGAATAACCCGGAGCAACTGGCTGTGCCTTCGTCCACTCCTACTTCCTTCGACCAGATGGTCAAGCAGCTGGGGCTCTCCCCGGAGCAGTACGAGAGTTCTGCCGTGCTCAAGGAATGGGTGCGCAAGAACAAAGACGTGAAATACGTCCCTACCGCTTTACTGCAGGCGTGGGGCTTCAAAGTAGATAGCAATCTCTGACTCTGCCTTCGTCTCACTGATCCGCTTTACCCGGCTTTCCCTGAGTCAAATTCTGGGCCATAGGCGCAGTTTGTCCGTCACCTTCACTAACGTGCGGTAAAGGACTTCCGCCGCATCGCGGTTGGGAACATCGCACTGCCTCGGTTGCTACCAGATCAGTTTCAATCCGAATTGAACCTGCCGCGCACTTGTGGACGTGCTGCTGATTGTTCCCGCGGTGCCCGAGACCCCCGAGGGCGTGAAGGTAATGAGATTCGGAGTGTTGAAATTGGCACGGTTCAGCAGATTGAAAATCTCGGCGCGGAATTGCAGGGTGAGTCGTTCGCGAAGAGCCGTCTCCTTCACCATGGAGAAATCGCACGTGGCCAGGCCTGGGCCGATCAGGGTGTCCCGTCCCAGGTTGCCGTAAAAGCCGCTATTGGGCGGTGGCGCCAGAAACGCATTGGGATTGAACCACTGGCCGGGTTGGCCAAGGATCACGGGGCCCGTGAAGTCGGGATTGACAAAGGGCCGCACCGGATTGCGCGTGTCCCCATTGTTCGATGGGTTGTAGCTGAGCTGCGGGGTGAAGGGGAAGCCCGCCTGCAGAGTGACGATGGTGTTCACCGACCAGCCGCCTGCCAAAGCGTTGCGCCAACCCTGAAGCGCAGCGCCCAGCGCCCGCCCATGTCCGAAGGGCAACTGGTAGACGCTGCTGATCACTGCGACATGCCTCACATCATATGTGGCGAGCCCATAGTCCGCTCGCAAATTGAAGGGGTTTGAGACCAGGCCGGGAGCGTTCGCTGCTGCCGTGCCGTTCAATGAATCACCGTCATCCAGCGCTTTTGACCAGGTATAGACGCCGCGCAGGGAAAATCCATGACTGAAGCGCCGGTCCACGTCAACCTGAAGCGCGTTGTAGTTGCTGTCGCCGCGAGAGAACCAGGTCCAGGTGTTTGCCAGGGCAGGATTTGCCTTGGGTGTGTCCGGTGGAATATAGAAGGTGCCCGCGGGAATGGGAGCGTTCGCCAGAGCCCCAGGAAAATTGGCGGAGAACCTGGCTGGGCACGGCGCGGCTGGACAAATGGTGGGCACCGGCTCGTTGGCATCCATGCCGATGATTTCGTGATAGCCATGGCTTCCGATGTAGCCCACCGTCAAGCTTGTGTTCTGCGAGAGTTCCCGCTGAATGCGCAATGACCAGGAAATCAGGGTTGGGGTTTGCAGATCCGGTTGTACTCCGCCCGGAACCGCTTTGGCCGCTGCCGGCGGCGGAACTGAAGGATCCAGGGGCAAAGACGAAACCGGAAGCGACGCAATGCTGTAGGTGGGATTAAACGGCGGATTCTGGTCGGCGCGGTAGCCGAGGGCATCCTGCAGATCGTTATACATGCCGAAGCCGGCGCGAAACACGGTCTTCTCGGAGAACGGGCTCCAGGCCAAACCCAGGCGTGGCTGGGGCAGAAACCTGCCTTTGTTAACCGTAAAAAGCGAGTCGCCTATGGCGGGCTGCGAGGAGATGGCTCCCTTCGTAAATGTGTAGTTGGCGGCGCGTCCATGGGCTTCGTTCCAGCCGGTGGTGAATTCCGACCTGAGCCCCAGCGACAGGGTCAGGGTGGGACTCACGCGAATTACGTCTTCCGCATACCACGCGCCCAGCAAGGAGCGCCAGTTCATCTCGGTGGGCGTGGGATCGTACAGAAAACTTGATATCCTCCCCTCCAGGAATGTCTGCAGGCTGGCGAACGTGGCCTGGCCGTACTGGCTGAGGGCCAGAGCTTCGTTCGACTGGAAGGGCTGGAGCCAGGTTCCGAACGTGAACTGCTGCCGGCCCCGAGTCAGCATAAGGCGATCTTCAAAGGTGTACAGATTTCGCGCCACGCGGAGATTGCTGCCATTGTTGCTGCCGGCCAGTCCGATCTGGGCCTGCGGATTGGAAGCCGCGCTCCCCCCCACCACCACCGCGCCCACCGGATGTCTCAGCAGGAAGCCGGGCACACTCGCCGCCGGAGTTCCGGGAGTCGGTTCCCCGGTGAAGAAGTAGCCCGCTCGGGAAAAACCCAGGCGCGCCACATTCACCGTGGATGCCGAAAAGGAATGCGTCTCATCCAGGCTGAACACCTGTTCGCGAAGCGCAAGGACATCCGTGCTGTAGGGGTTAAGCGTAGTGGCCGTCAAGTCGTCGCCGTCATCCACCGTGTACACCGCGGCCAGCGAGTCGTGCCTGGAGATAACCCGGTCCAGTCGCAGCGTTCCGAAATCTTCACGGATGGTTTGTAAGGGGCTGCTGAATACCTGGGCAATTCCGTTGAAATCGGGCGCCCCGGCGGGAGCCACCGGCCACAGATTAAGCAGAGGCTGAACGCTGGGCGCGGCGGCCGCGCGCGAGGCGGCGTCGGGCACAAAGGCCGCCGAGGTCTGGTGCAGACGCTGACGCAGTCCTTCGTAGTTTCCAAAAAGGAAGGTTTTGTCCCTCTGAATGGGTCCGCCCAGCGCCGCGCCGAACTGGTTGCGCTGGAAAGGCGGCGCTGACCCCTGGTCAAAATAATTCGGCGCGTCCAGCGCGTTATTGCGCAAGAATTCGTACACGCTGCCGTGCATTTGATTGCTACCCGACTGGGTGGCGATAATCACCTGCCCGCCGGGATGCTTGCCGTATTCGACGCCATAGGAATCGCGCAGCACGGTAAACTCGCGCACCGCATCCACGCCCAGCAATTGCTGGCTGGCGCCACCCGGTTGCATGTTGTTCTCCGCCGCGCCGGTATATTCAATCCCGTTCAACAGAAACAGGTTCTGCTGCGGCCGGTTCCCCGACACTGCGAAATTATTCCCCGTGGTGGAGTTGGAAACCCCGATTCCTCCCGTCTTCTCCCAGGTGAAGTTCACAATGCCGGGATTAAGAGTGAGCAGCAGGTCGTAACTGCGCCCATTCAGTGGCAGGTCCTTTACCTGCTTCTCTCCCACTAAGCCGGAAATGTCCTGGGTGGTCAGGCTCACCAGCGAAGCGTCTTCCGTTACCTTGATTTGTTGGTTTACCTGCCCGATGCGCAGGCTGAGGTTTACGCTCGCGTCCTGCCCGACGGCAAGACGGATGCCGCCGCGAATCGCTTCCGCAAACCCATCTTTTTTGACCCGAATTTCATACTGTCCCGGCGGCAAGGCAAACAACTGATATCGTCCGCTCGGGTCGCTCACAGCGGCGTGCGAGATTCCGGTATCCAGGTCTCGTGCCGTCACGGTCGCCGCAGGCAGGACGGCGCCCGACTGGTCCGTAATCAGTCCGGAAAGCTTCGCCGATATTTGGGCCTGGGAGAAGGGCGCACACAGGCACCAGAGGAGGAATGCCGCCAGCGCCAAGGCAGCTTGGCGCCTGCCTGCGGAAATGGAAGCGACAAAGGACTCCCGAAATAAGATGCTGTGCCGGCAAAGGCGCTCTACCGTTTGCATTTTTTCAACTCAACGTTGATTCCAGATCAAAGGTCAGAAGTGTATATTACAGTCAGTTTCCATGTCCAATCTGATACGTTTATAAACGACTGTGCCGCTCTTGCCATCATCCCATCCAGGGGCACAGCGGCTGTCGTGTTGACCCACATTTGTGCCCTGTGTAGGATTCCATCTTCATGGCCAGGCCTGGTCAATCGCGCCAGAGAAGCGCTGGCGAACAATTGCTGAAGCCTCGCGAGGCTGCTCTCGAGCTGCGCATCAGCTTGCCCACCATTAAGCAATGGATCTACAAGAAGAAGATTCGCAGCGTGCGCACTCCGGGCGGCCACCATCGCATTCCCCGGGGGGAAGTGGACCGCCTCCTGTTTCACGCGCGCGGACACAATGAGACCATTCGCCAGGAGGTCCTGCGCCGCATCAGCGGCCGCAATCAGCTGGTGGGACGCATCGAGGAAGTGCGCATCAGCGGCCTTATGGCGGAAGTGAAAATTTCCATCGGCGGGCAGCGCATCACTTCCATCATCACCGCCAGCTCCGCCCGCGAAATGCGCCTCAAGCCCGGCCAGACCGCCGCCGCCCTCATCAAGGCCACGGAGGTCATGATCATCCGCGTCTAGAGGCTTTCGCTTTTTCGCAGAAATGCTTCCCGGTTACTTCCACATCCGGCGGAAGCCATAGCAGTGAATCAGGCAACACGAAACCTTGAAACCTGTGAAACTTTGAAACCTTGCCGTTACTCCAGCTCCAGCGAGACCAGCGTTCCCTGCCCTGCCTGCTTCTGCCGGTAATTCACTGCCACCTTGCGGCCGCTCCAGGAACAGGAAAACTCATCGGCTCCGATCACCACCAGGTGCCTGTAATCGGAAGTCAGCATCTTCCACGTTTTGCTTCCCTCCTGGATGGTGAGTGTGGCCGCGGCACCTGAAAAGCAATCCACCGCCGTGAGCGTGCCCTTCAGAAACAGAATCGGGCCGCTCTCGTCTGCCGATACCGGCGGGGCTGTACTGGGCGCGGAAGCGGGCGTGCTCTTGCCTACCAGGCTCTGCGGCCCAACGGAAACAACCCGGGGTGCTTGCACCATACGGGCTTGTTCCGCGTTCTTAACTTCCGCCAGGCGTGCCAGGTTTTCCCGCGCCATGGCAGCGATTCCCGGATCGTCGCTGTTCTTGAGCCGCTCCAAAATTGCACTCGCCTGGTCCCAGTTGTGGGCGTTCAGATAGGCCAGCGCCAGATTGGCGACGTACATCTGGTTGCGCGGACTCATGCGAATGGCCATGCTTAAATGCTGCAGAGCGTCCGACAGTTGCCCGTTGCGCATTTCCGCCACGCCCAGCAGGTTGTAGGCGTCGGTGAACTGGGGGTTGAGAGCTATGGCGGCTTTCAGTTCTTTCTCCACGTTTTCCGCGTCTGGTCCCGCTACCATCCCGCTACGTTCGCGCAGCAAGGCCACGTAGTAGTGCACCCAGGGATCGTTAGAATTGAGCCCCGCGGCACGGGTGAAATATTGCGCTGCCTGCTCGTACTGCTTCTTGTATAGAGAGGCATAGCCCAGCCCCCGCTGCGCCGTGGCATTGTTGGCATCCTGTGTGAGCACGGCACTCAGTTCGCTGACGCCCTGGTCCTGCCGGTCCTGCGAGTGCAAGTCGGCGTCTCCCAGCATGGCCTGTGCGTCCAACTGGGTCATGGCCTCCGCCGAATACGTGTTCATCTTGGGCAAGTTCAGCGGCAGTTTGTAGGTCCGGTACACGGATTTGGGAGACGTGTAGTAGTTGTCCACAGCCTTCTGCAGCTGCTTCGGAGTCATGTTGAAGGACTGCTGCAGCGCCGTCTCCACCGGCACGTGCTGGTCTATGGCCAGGGTGAAGTAGCTGTTGGCTTCGTGCATCTTGTTCATGTCGTACAGGTAGTGAACCAGCACCCAGGACTCGGCGTAGAACAGCTGGCGCCCGCTGCCCACGTTGTAAATCTTGGAATCGTGCTGCACCCGCAGCAGGTCCGCCATTGGGATCCAGGTGTTCTCGCGCAGCAACTCCATGCTGTATTTTGGCGGCTTGCCGATCTGCACCGCGTCGCCAATGACGTTGATGGTGGAGAAATACTCGGCAAAGCCCTCATCGAACCACGCGCTGGTGGGCGGATAATTGCCGTTCAGCAGCAGGTGCGCATACTCGTGGAAAACGGTGGGCCAGTTGTCCTCCCCCGAGGTGTCGAGCAGAATAAAATCGCGGTCGGTGCCCTGCTGAAAAAATCCCGCCACCTCCACCGCCTTGCCGTTGAAAAGCGGCCCGTGCTGCTTCAGTTCCTTGTTGTTGCGGAAAGCGATGATCTGCAGCGGCACGGGAATGTTCACTTTGTCCTTCAGCATCAGCTGCCCAAAGATGGCCCGCATCTGCTCGAAGCGCTGGGCCACCTCGCGGCCGCGCTTCTCACCCGCGTCCGTGGCGACTACAAAGTGGGCAGAGCGAATCTCCACCCATTTTTCTGCCGCCTGGGCGGGCATCGTTCCCAGGAGCGGCAAAATGAGGAATCCGGCTATCAGCAGGCATAGCCCGCGTACTCGGCTCATGTTGGGTCTCCGTGTAATTGCGCCTAAACTCCGCGGCTGGCGCGCGGCAGCACGACTGTCCGCCGCCTTCAGGGGGAGGATTTGCGGCCAGCGTTGCGCCCCGCTCTCGGGGGCGGAGTGGTAGCTTACTGCGGGCTTGGGATTTGTCAATCAGATTATCGAAATCGTTCCGAGGGCAGAACACGCCCAGGACCCACCGGCGCTATCGGCATGAAAATGAATTGTTTCCATGCGGGCGTGAAAAAGCCCGGAGGGCTTTCCCCGCCGGGCTGGTCCGTAGTCAACAAACCCACGGGAGACCGCTGCTGCAGGCAATTACGGCGTGGCCTGCGCCTGGATGTTCAGCGTGCCTGCGTAGCTGTCCGCAGGCAGCTGCGGCACCACAGTGGTGTCAATGTTGTACGCCAGGGTATCGGTCCGGCTGCTGTTGGTGTTGGTGTTGCCGGTGATGGTGGTGGTGCCGATAAGCAGCCCGGAAGCCGCCGCGTTAAACGGGCTAACCGTGGTGCACGCAGTGAAGCTGCCGGCTCCGTTCACCTGAATCCCCACTGCGGAGGAGGGAATGGTGGCGGTGCCGCCGGTGGTTGAGGTCAAAGCCCCAGTGGCGCTGGTGAAATAGGCCCACACCGCTACGTTGGTCCGGCCCGGCTTCAATACCCAGGCTGTGGTCACGCTGGAAGTGGTGCTGCCCAGGTTGGAGCTGTTGTTGGCCGCCAGGGTGAAATTCACCGTGGCGCCGGCAGTCACGGTCACCGTTAAGGATTCGTTCAGGGTAGCGTTGAGCTGCACGTTACCGATATTGGAATTCGCCGCCGCTGCTGCCGCTGGGCTGGTCATGACTGCCACCGCCACGGCTACCGCCAGCAGACTGGCTAACAAATGAAAGCGAGCCTTCATGGTCTCTCCTTGGTTTGGGTACGGCCTTTTTGTCCCGCGGGGTCCAGGATCGGAACTACGTCCTGTTTTGGGACTGGGCGACAGTATTGGCCCCTGCACCTCGCTTAGTCCATATAACCAAGGTCACGAAGGCCGCCACCGGTCATGGCTGACAAGAAAAGTGCCTAAAGATTCGTCCCATTGATTTGCGGTAACTATTTTTTAATTGAATGAGTTACACGTTCCCTACTTCTCCGCAACTATTTCGACAAGGTTCGAGGGCGGCCCGCAGCAGCTCATCTCTTAGTTCAATTGTGTTGCGCGATGGGAAGCTGCCTCAGGTCCGGGCCCGTCGCAGCTCACAAGGCGGTTCGGGTTTCCATCCGGCAAATTGCCTACTTAGTTACTAGCTTTGTCCCGGTGACTCTCGCCGGCATACCTCCTGCCAACCCGCCCTCACTTTCCCCGAACATGTTGAAAAATCCCGCAGCTACAGGAGGATGGGCTGCGGAAATTGAGCCCCGCTGTGGTCCTCCGAATGCAATTACTAGGGCGAAAGCCGGTGATTCAGGCAGATGCGCGGTCTCAGCAACGTAAAAATTACTCCGTTGTGGAAATTATTGAGGGT
Source organism: Chlamydiota bacterium (assembly GCA_050257615.1). GTDB lineage: Bacteria > Acidobacteriota > Terriglobia > Terriglobales > Acidobacteriaceae > JAICWP01. Next base: position 8,299 of record JBLMXE010000076.1, read on the forward strand.
CGCGATGGTTATGACCGAGGGCTGTCACTTCCG
>JBLMXE010000077.1:0-4998 GCA_050257615.1 Chlamydiota bacterium
CCGTGGACCCAGGTCAGCGAGCCGGACCAATCGAAGGAGTTCTGGTAAGTGTTCCGCGGCCCGGTGATGGGGTCGCCGACGGAACTGTAGCCGTTCACCTGGATGAACGGCGGCCCTGCCGCGGCCGCCAGTGTGGGCTGGTACTGGAATCCCAGATCACCGGGCAGTGTGTGGTTGATGTGCTGGTCGAGCAGAAACTTGTTGCGCAGGAAGGAGAACCGCGCCACCCCGATCATGGCCGGCGAAAAGGTATGTGTCTCCTGGGCAACGAAGTTTTGCGCTCGCTGGTCTTCGCCCACGGGAAAACCAGGCAGGTCCGCACCCGAAGTGGAAAGCGGGTCCAGCGTGTTGCTGTTACTGAACATGTAGCGGAAGTTGAGCGTGTCGGCAGGTGAAAGATAGTGATCCACGCGCACCCCGAACTGATCGCTGCCCAGGTGCAACGATTGCGTGGTGGTGAAGGTATTGGCGCCGCTGTTGGGCAGCGGGAAATACTGCAGCAGATTTTGCGCAATGGGATTGATAAACGGGAGCTGGTTTCCGGGAAAGGGCTGTCCGGTGAACTCGTTGATCAGGGGAGCGACCATGCCGGTGGAGGGGTCAATAGTCTGGGAAAAATTTCCCTGCCGTTCCAGGGCCGAAGGCACGGTCGCGGATTGCGTTTCCCCCTGTCGGTTGCGAAACCCTTCGTAGTAGGCGAAGAAGAATGTCTTGTCCCGGCGAATGGGACCGCCCAGCGTGCCGCCGAATTGGTTCTGCTTCAGGGGCTCGACCTGCTGCGCGAAATAGTTGCGCGCATCCATTGCGTCGTTGCGCAGGAACTCCCAGGCGGCGCCGTGAAAGCCGTTGGAGCCGGAACGGGTGATGATGTTGGTGGTGGAGCCGGCGCTGTGCCCGAATTCGGCGTTAGCGCCGTTGGTCAGAATGCGGAATTCGGAGATAGCGTCAATCGGGGGCTTGAGGATGAACCCACCGTCCACGCTGCTGAAGTTGTTGGCGCCGTCAATGAGAAAATTGTTCGACTCCGGCCGTTGCCCGTTTACGGCGTAAGCCTGGCCTTGGCGCAGCGAGCCGCCTGCCTCCTCCAACCCCGGTGTGATCGGCACCACCCCAGGCTGCAGCACTCCCAGTTGTGAGAAGTTGCGCCCGTCCAAAGGCAAGCTCAGCAACTCGCGCGACAGCACCGCCTTGCCCAGGCTGGTCACGGTAGCTTGGATCATCTGGGCATCTGCCTGGACCGTGACCTCTTGTTTTTCTGCTCCTACCGCCAGACGTACTGGCACGGTGGCGGTCTCGTTCAGGTTCAGGGAGATCCCTGCACGTAAATATTTGCGGAAGCCCTTGGCCTCAACTTCCAGCCGGTAGTGCCCCACCGGCAACTCGGGCAGCACGTAGCTGCCATTTCCCTGGCTGACGGCGCTCCGTCTGAACCCGGTCTCGATCTGAATGGCAGTTACACCTGCGTCGCGCACCACTGCCCCCGTTGGGTCCGTGACCACGCCGCAAAGAGTTCCGGTTATCTGCTGGGCGGCAACTTGGATTCCGGCAAGAATCAATACCAGCAGGCACAGCGCCGGGGCGACCGGGATAGGGCAATGGATCTTGCGCGAACGCATGGGTTCACTCCTGTTATGCAAAGTGAAAGCTGCGGCCCAACCGGCCAGCAGCCCTGCTGTTTGTGTTGATCCCCACTGTTACGGTGCTTGCGCTGCGCAGGAAGCCTCCGCTATTCCCCAACTGGAGTTGCGCGGGCCCCCGGCGCTGAGCGCAAGGAAGTGGGTCGGAGGGTAACTGCTGAGCGCAGCGGCGGGCAATACTGCAAACATATTATGCGGGGGTTAGATCGGAGTATTGTTGGTCGCGGGAAAATCGCTGCTCCTATTCGACGGTGTCGAGCGGACAAACGTGGGCCACCCGGCATTTGCCTTTGCATATCGCGGGCGAGGGTGCGCGCGCCACAAACTTCCAAAAACAAGATCCGTGGAGATCGGCGTAAATCCGTGGCTAAGAAGTTGTCGGAGTCTGCGGCCTAAGAAGTTCCCAGCGCCTGCTGGATGGCGCCGGCGATGGCCTCGGCCAGGCGCAGCACGCGAGCTTCGTCCTCGGCTTCGACCATGATCCGGGCCAGGGCTTCGGTGCCGGAGTAGCGCACCACCACGCGGCCGTTGCCATCCAGTTCCTTCTCCGCGGCGGTGATGGCGGCGGCCACGGCGGGAATCTCCATGAGCGGCTTTTTCTCGCGCACGCGCACGTTCTTGATGGTCTGGGGAAAAACCTTGAGGTCGGCTACCAGTTCAGCCAGCGGCTTGCCGGTGCGCGCCATCACCTGGAGCACGCGCAGAGCGGTGAGCAGGCCGTCGCCGGTGGTGGCGTCGCCATCGCGGAAGATGATGTGCCCGGATTGCTCCCCTCCCAGCGTGCTGCCGCGCTTGAGCATCTCTTCCAGCACGTATTTGTCTCCGACGGCTGCGCGCAACATGCGGATGCCGGAGCGGCGCAGGGCAATCTCCAGGCCCATGTTGGACATGGTGGTGGCGACAACGAGGGAGCCAGCGAGCGCACCGCGCGCCTGCAGGTCGCGGGCGGCCAGCAGCAGGACGGCATCGCCGTTGACCACGTGCCCGGCGGCATCGCTGAACAGGGCGCGGTCAGCGTCGCCATCAAAGGTGATGCCCAGGTCGTAGTGCCCGCCCTCGGCGGCTACGGCGGCGGCGACGGTCTGGGGATGCAGGGCACCGCAGTCGTGATTGATATTGCGGCCATCGGGGGCGTGGTGGAGAAACTTCGCCTGCACGCCGCAGGCGCGGAATACATCGGGGGCAACCGCGGAGGCAGCGCCATTGGCGCAGTCCACGAGCACACGCATGCCTTTCAGATCCGTGCCCGCCACCTGCTGCGCCAGCCAGTGAACGTAGTCCTGGTGCAATTCGGTGGAGCCGGGCAAAGAGCGGAACAGCGCAACCGTCTCGGCGTTGTCGCGTGCTTTGCTCCCCAGTAGTTGGAAGATTTCCGCTTCAATCTGGTGTTCGAGTTCGTCGGGCAACTTGAATCCGTCGGCGGAGAACACCTTGATTCCGTTATCTACCCACGGATTGTGGGAAGCAGAGATAACAATGCCGGCGCCGAAGGCATCGGTGCGGACGAGGAAGGCGATGCCGGGCGTAGTGATCACACCCGAGCTCTTGACCTCAATGCCGGCGCTCAACAGCCCGGCCGCCAAGGTGTCGGCAATCCACTGGCTGGATTCACGGGTGTCCTGGCCAATGACCACGCGGCGATGCTGCGCCGCCGCCCGCAGCCGATCTCCCAGGGCCCGGCCGATGGCCAGCACAGTGGGCTTATCCAGAGGATACTGGCCTGCCACACCACGAATGCCGTCGGTACCAAATAGTTGTCGCGCCACGCTATGTAGTTACCTCAAGTCAGAGTTGTTGGGGGAGTCTCTACCAGGCGACGGGGGAGGCCGCGAGGCCGTCTAATTACGGCTTGGCAATGATTTTCCCACAAATACGGTGACACGCACAGGTGCCGGGTTGACCACTTGGACCAGGGGATCGGAAACGTAGGCATTGGTGGTAAAGGAACGCTGGCTGAGAAGACCCGTAGCGTCAACCGGATCGGTAACCGCCTCATCCACCATATCCACCCGCTTGGCTGGGCCCACTACGGTGATTTGGGGCGGAGTGGCCAGCACCCTGGTAATGGCAAAGCCGGAAGCGAGCCGCCCCACTACCCGCGGGTGCACTTCCACGATCCTGGTCTTGCGCACGTCCAGGTGAATTTGCACCTGCGCCGGATCAATCTGCTTCACGCGCACTCCGTCGGGCACATGCACGTTGCGGCTGTCCAGGGAGTAGGTGCGCTCGCCCGGCCGGGCACGGGAGAGATCAAGGACTACGTGCACACTATCGGAACCCAGGTGGTTCACGACGCGGGAAGGCCCGCTCAGCCATATTTTTGCTTCCGGTAAGGAAACCGAGCTGATTTCCAGCTGCTGCGGCATGCTGTGGAGTTCAATGTTGGCCTTCCATAGCAGCTCTTCCACGTGATCCTGGGTCACCACCGCCCACAGACACACCGCCATCAGCAAAGAAAACAGTTTCAAACCGATGTCGTGAAACACGTAGCGGCGGAGGAATCCCATGGGTTAGCGCTCCACCTCGGGGGTGTATCCGGACTCAGACGATTTGGAGGAGAGAGAGCCGCGCGAGCCGACCTCCATCTCCGCCCCGTTGCTCATGGGGGTGGGCAGCGCGGTGGCCGGCACGTAGCGGTGCAGGAGCTGACTCAAGCGCTGGCGCAATTCCTCGGCAGTGAGATCACGCTCAATTTTTCCGCCCGCGGCCAGGCTGATGGCGCCGGTTTCCTCCGAAACGACTACGGCAATGGCATCGGTCTCCTCCGTGATGCCGATGGCGGCCCGGTGGCGGGTGCCCAGTTGGTTGGAGATCACCGGATTCATGGACAACGGCAGGAAGCAAGCGGCGGCGGCAATGCGATCCTTCTGCACAATTACCGCGCCGTCATGCAGCGGGGCGCTGGGGCGGAAGACGGTAGCCAGCAGGTCGTAAGAGAGGCGCGCATCCAGGGGCACGCCGCTTTCGATGTGCGTGCGCAGCCCAATTTCGCGCTCAATCACGATCAGGGCGCCGGTCTGGTTCTGGGAGAAGAGGTTGGCGGCCAGCACAATGTCGTCATAGGCTTCCGCGGCGGCAGATTGCGAAGTACGCGTGAATATGAAACTGCGGCCCAGCTTGGCCAGCAGGTGGCGAATCTCCGCCTGAAACACCACAATCAAGGCAAAAATGGCATAGGGCAGGAGAGTGGAGCGGATCCACTCGATGGTCCGCAGCTCCTCCAACCGGCCCAGCCAGAAGATGAGCGCCAGCACTCCCACACCCACCAGCATGGGCGCGGCGCGGGTGCCGCGAATCAGCACCAGGAACTCGTAAATGAGCAGCGCCACCAGCAGGATGTCGAGTACCGACATCAGGGACA
>JBLMXE010000078.1:0-3689 GCA_050257615.1 Chlamydiota bacterium
AAGATTTTCGGCCGCTTTGCCGCTTTGCGCGATGTGAGCGCGGAATTTGCCGCCGGCAAGCTCTACGCCATCCTGGGCGATAACGGGGCAGGGAAGACTACGCTGCTGCGCGCCATGGTCGGCCTGGCGCGGCCCACGCGCGGCGCTGTGACCCTACTGGGCACGGAAGATTTGCGCGCCGTCACCGCCGAAATCGGCTACATGGCCCACCCTACGCTGCTCTACGAAGAGATGAGCGGCATGGAGAACCTGCGCTACTTTGCCGCGCTCTACGGCATTCGCGACGATCAGCCCTGCGATCATGCTATTCGCGCCGTGGGCCTGGACCCCGCGCTTACCCGCCGCGTGAGCCAGTATTCCCAGGGCATGCGCCAGCGCCTGTCGTTGGCCCGCGCCCTGGTCCACGACCCTAAAGTTCTTTTTCTCGACGAGCCCTTCTCCAACGTGGACGTGGTCTCCGCACGCGAAATGGTCCACGTGCTGGCAAAAATGCGTGACTTGGGCAAGACGATTTTTATCGTGACTCATCAGGCGGCGCTGCTGGAAGGTGTGGCCGATGAATTCGTCTGCATGGCCGCGGGGCAGATCAGAGAACGGCCGCGCGAGTTGCCGGCCGGCTTGCAGCACGGCGCGTCGCCGGCGAGGGCGACCTTATGAGCCTGGCGGAGATCACCCGCGTCTCCCTGGCCAAGGACTTGCGCCTGGAGTGGCGCTCCAAGGACGCCATCAACTCCATGCTGTTCTTTGCCCTGCTGGTAGTGGTGATTTTCAGTTTCTCTTTCGATCCCACCGCCGAGGAGTCGCGCCACATCGCCGGTGGTTTGATCTGGGTGGCATTTCTATTTGCTGCCGTGGTCGCTCTTAACCAGACTTGGGCGCGCGAGCTGCGCAACCAGGTGCTGGATGCCTACCGCGTTTCGCCCGCGCCCGCCGATGCGCTGTTCATCTCCAAAGCGGTGGGCAACTTTATTTTTGTAGCCGTGCTGGAAATGCTGATGGCGCCTCTGTTCATGGTGTTCTACAACCTGCGCTCCATTGGCCCCGCCTATCAGCTGGTGGTGGTGGCAATCCTGGCCACCTGGGCGCTGGTGGCCAACGGCACGTTCTTTGCCGCCATGAGTATCCGCACGCGCAGCCGGGAAGTCATGCTGCCCCTGATTCTTTTTCCCATCTCCATTCCCGCGTTGCTGGCCATGGTTTCCGCCACCACCGCCATCCTCACCGGCGAGGGCCCATATCGCTTCTGGGTGGTATTGCTTGTAGTCTACGATGTGGTGTTTACTACTGTGTGCCTGCTCCTATTTGAGACGGTATTACACGCCGAATGAGACGCCTATTTGTAATCCTCGCCCTGCTCACCTTCGGCCTGCTGAGCTACGCCCTCTATGAAGGCCTGGTGGTTGCGCCCACCGAACAGACCATGGGCGAGGTGCAGCGCATCTTCTATTACCACGTGCCCTCGGCGGTGACCGCCTTCACGCTGTTCCTGGTCAACTTCGTGGTTTCCATCATCTACCTGGCGCGGCGCAGCCCGCGGGTGGACGCGGTGGCGGTGAGCACGGCCGAAGTCGGCGTTGTTTTTTGCACAGTCGTCCTGGTTACCGGCCCGCTGTGGGCGCGTCCGGTGTGGGGCATCTGGTGGACCTGGGACGCGCGCCTCACCAGCACCCTGCTGCTCTGGCTGATTTACGTCAGCTACCTGATTCTGCGGCGCTACTCCACCAGCGGCCAGACCCCGGTGATTGCCGCGGTGCTGGCCGTATTCGGCTTCCTGGACGTGCCCTTCGTCTATATGGCCAACCGGCTCTTCCGCACCCAGCACCCGCAGCCGGTTTACTTTGGCGGACCGGGCTCGGGCGCTGATCCGCGCATGACCTACGCCCTGCTCATGAACATGGCGGCCTTCTTCGCCTTCGCCGCCCTGGTGGTGTGGCTGCGCTTTCGCCTGGAGCGCGCCCGCCAGGATTTTGAAGAGACCCAGGCGTTGGAAGCTCTGCTGCAGTCCGACGTGAGGTCCCCGCGATGAAATTCCTTTATGCCGCCTACGCCGCCACCTGGGTGATCCACATCTCCTACATCACCCTGCTCAGCCGCCGCTATCGCCGTCTGCGCCAGGAAATGCAGGAATTCGGCAAGAAGTAGCTCCAAATTCACGTCTGCCGCGGATGCACGCGGATCTTCGCGGATGGCTGTGCGTTTTTTCGTTTGCACAACCCTGTTTCGTTTATGGGATCCACCGCGCCTCGGAGGGGCACCCGCGTGAATCCGCGTATATCTGCTGTGGATTTGAATCTGGCGTGAGGTTTACTGGGTGAAGAAGTCCTTGAAGACTTGGAACGCGTTGCGCGCGCTTTCCCCGCCGGGACGGAAGAAAATCCAGCACAGCCACAGCGCGGCGCCAATCATTCCAATCTTGCTGAGCCAGTCGGAAGCGGTGGTATTGCCGCGCGGATGCGAGCCCACTCCCACCGCGGCCATTACGGCAAAAATCACGAGGACCACGATATCCAGCGTGTTCACTAGCTGCTCCGTTCGGGCTCTGTGCCTTCCTGCACTTCTTCCAAGGCAAAGTTGCGCAGAAATTCGTAAGCTTCAATGGCGGCGGCGATTCCCACGGGCGCGCCGGGGAATCTCTGCGGTTCCACGCGGATCACGCGCGCGTCAAAGCGCACGCGCACCTTCTCCGTGAGCGTGACGTGTGGCGGAAAGGTGAGGGTTACAGACACCTGATCGCCCACCCGCATCGTCCGCTGAAGATGAAAGAAGATGCCGCGAGCGCTGATGTTTTCCGTTTCAGTCGTCATCTCGGCCTCTTCCTGACTGGCGATGCGCACTGCCGCCGGAAGCCGCATGTCGAACCGCCGCATGGCGCGGCGCTCGGGAATGGCTTGCGTCATAGTCAAGGGGCGTCCTAACAGCATTTCGGATCGGTATCCATCAAACCCATACTATCGTCCGTGCGTCCAGACAGCACCCGCCGAAGCTTGCGACCGTCTGCCGGTGCAGGGTCATACATCTTCGCTGCTGCAAGACTTACTAAACCTTCCCACCGGATTGCAAGGACAAACCGAAAACAACGAATTCGGCTGATTATCCACTCTCGGACAAGGAGCGGCAGGCGGTTCCCCGTCGTCGCGAACGTGTCCTGGACCTTTCCGCCGGCCGGTTGCGGCCGCTGAGCACGCGGGCCAGGTTGAGCAACGAGGGGCTGCCGCACACAATGCAGTGTCCATTCTTGCTGTCGCTGACTACCTCGCAATTCGCACACAGCACGGCCTGCTGCAGGGGAATCAGGTTCCGCGGAACGAAAAGTCTCATCGCCGACGACATGGCGCACTCCTACCCTCTTGCCGACGCAGGTGCAATTGTCCTTCCATTTACAGTCGCTGGCCTTGGATCCTAACCCCATTTCCTTCACCGGATGCCACCGTCCGCCACCGCCATTATGCGATACCCCCGGACCGTGGTGAAAGGAGTTGCAACTTTGTTCGCAAGTCCCGCCGAACCCAGCCCGTCCCCGGCCCTTGACCGGCGTAGCTGCTGGATGATAAGTATCAAAGGCTTCTCCCAATCTGGTGACAGGTTTACCGGCTTCACGCCTGCGCTTGTTCGCGGGAGCGCGTGCTCGGATTGTTTCCCAAGGAACCTCGCTGCGTGCGGAGGAATGTGTGAAATTGAAGTGGTCTAGG
>JBLMXE010000079.1:0-13064 GCA_050257615.1 Chlamydiota bacterium
TTGAATTCAGGACAAAAACAGGCACGCAGCAGGTGCACAGAATAAGCTTCGAATATTCCATACTGGTGTTAGAGCATCGAGAAAAGAGATGCGAGCACTGGCGAGAATCCGAAGCGGCTGGCGGGGGCTGCTCCGCGCCTTTGTGTCTCAGTGGCAGAAGCTACATCACTGGGGGGACGCTGATGCCCATCATGGCGAGCACGCGGGTGAGCTCGCGGCGGACCACGGCGGCGGTGGCGAACAGGAACTTCTGCCGGCTTTGGTCGGGCTCGCCGATGATGCGGTGGCGGTGGTAGAAGTTGTTGAAGAGCTGGGCCAGCTGGAAGGCATGCTTGGCGGCATAGGCGGGCTCGGTGGTGGCGATGCACTGCTCCGCGACCAGGGAGGTCTTGGCCGCGGTGAGCCAGAGCTCCCAGATTTCGTTGCCCGCCTCGCCCTGCAGGTGCCTGGCGAAATCCACCTCCTCGGGCTTGAGCTGCTCCGGCTCCACACCCGCCTTGCGGAAAATGTTGCTGGCGCGCACCACGGCGTACTGGGCGTAGGGTCCGGTATCGCCTTCGAAGCTGAGCGCGTCCTTGAAGTCGAAGGCAATCACCGAGGTCTTGGTGAACTTGAGCATGAAGTAGCGCAGGGCGCCCATGGCGATCTGGCGGGCGATGGTGTGGCGCTCGTCCCCGCTCAGCTCGGAATGGCGGGCGTCCACTTCCTTGCGGGCCGAGGCGGTGAGCGCGTCCATCAGGTCGTCAGCCTTCACCCCGAAGCCGCGGCGGCCGGAAACCTCGATGTAGGCCTTGCCCCACTCATCTTCGGAAAGGGTGTAGCCGAGTTCCTGGGCGCAGCGCGGGGTGAGGGCCACCATCTCGTAGGAAAAATGGGTGTAGTGGTCGGCCTGCTCGGTGTAGCCCATGCCGCGCAGGGCTTCCACGACGGTGTTCTGCGCCTCCGCCTGGCGCGCGTCAATTACGTTGTAAATGGCGCTCACATCGCCAAAGTGGGGGTGGTCGGGCTCGCCGTGCTGGTAGTCGGCGGAAACCCAGCACTCATGGTTGTTTGGATACCGGTAAAAACGCCGGTAACCGAAGTCGCGGCCCAGCAGGCCAAACTTCCACAGGTGGTAGGCGATGTCCTTACCCACGTAGCCCACGGTGCCGTTGGAGCGCACAATCACCTTGGTGTCTTCGTCGGGCTGGGCGCTTTGCACCTCCGCAACCCTGGTCTGCAGCAGGCGCAGAGCTTTTTCCCGGTTCTTGCTCTGCGACTTCTCGTCCTCGCAGGTGACGACGATGCCGGTGGGAACATGCCTTACCCGGACGGCTGAGTTCTTCTCGCCTTCTCCCGGCGCGGCGTAGGTCTCTTCTTGAACCTCTTTGGGGTCAAGGCCGTCGCCATTCTTCCCTGCCCGCTTCATCACCCAGCAGCCGGCGTTCTTGCCCTGGGTTTCGTAGTAGAGCACGCCGTGGTCTTTCAGTTTCTGGAACGCCGCCTCCCAGAAACGCAGGTGGAGGATTTCGCTCTCCCGGGGGAGGAAGTCGTATTCGATCTCCAGCCGCTCCATGGTTTCCAGGTGCAGCTGGATGATGGCGGTGGAGATAAGCTCCGCCATCTCCGCCAGCTCGTTGCCACCCTGCTCGATGGCGTGCAGCGCCTGGCCACGCGCTTCCAGGTGCTTTTTGTCCTGCTCATACCAGTGCGAAACGCGGGCATAGAGGTCCCAGCAGTAGTAGTCGAAGCGGGGCTTGGGGGCGGCGATGAGCGCCTGGACCTCGGCCTTCGACTTTTTCTCCAGGTGGGTGAAGCCGACCACCACATCGGCCACTTGGACGCCGGTATTGTCAATGTAGTTCTGGATGTCCACGGTGTTGCCGGCGGCGCGCAGCAGGCGGACGAAGGTATCGCCCAGGATGGCGTTGCGCAGGTGGCCAATGTGGGCGGCCTTGTTGGGGTTGATGCTGGTGTGCTCCACCAGAATCTTGCCTGGTTGGGCCTCAGGCTCCATGCCTTGCCCTGCCGCCAGCGCCTTAGCCATCGCCTCGCGGTCCACACGGGCATTGATGTAGCCCGATCCCGCCACCTCCAGCCTTTCGAAGCCCTGGACCGGGCCAATACCGGAAACGATCTCCTCCGCGATTTTTCGTGGCGCCTTGCGCAGTTTTTTGGCTAATTCAAAGGCCAGAGGCAGGGCGTATTCGCCCAATTCCACCCGGGGGGGCTGCTCAATGACAATGGTGGCGAGGTCGAGGTCAAACTGGCGGCGCAAGAAGGCCCGCACATGCTCAGAAAGGCGTTGCTGGAGTTGTTTATACAAGTGAAGAAGAGTTCCGTAAATTGTTGAGGAAAAAAGTGATTATAACAAAGCGGTGCGGGCTCTTCGGTTTGACGCCAACTGTAGCCTTCCCTATGATGAAAGTTTCGGTAATCGCCTGCAATTTAGCTAGATAGCCATGCGCATTGCCTACCTTGACTGCTTTTCCGGAATCAGCGGCGACATGTTTCTGGGCGCCCTGGTGGATGCGGGTGTGCCCGCGGAGCTGCTGGAGAGGATTGTCGAGGCGCTGGGGGTGGAGGCGCGGCTGGAGATTCGCCGGGTGAGCCGGAGCGGAATTTCTGCGGTTAAGGTGGACGTTTACTCTCACGGCGAGAAGGACTTGCCGCGCGAAGAGTTTGAGAAAACCCGGGAGTCAGGGGTTGGGAGTCAGGAATGGGCCCACGGCCATAGTCATGAGGCCGACCATCATCAGAAGCCGTTGGTCGTTAGTCGTTCGTCGTTAGCGGAGACCAGCGACCAAGGACCAACGACCAACGACCAGCATTCCCATTCAAGCCATTCTCACACGCGCCATGAGCATGGGCGTGGGCTGAAGGAGATTCGGGAGATTATCTGGGCGGCGCAGGGGATATCGGAAACGGCTAAGAAGACGGCGATCGCAATCTTCGAGAACCTGGGCCGGGCGGAAGCCAAAATCCACCATGTGCCGGTGGAAAGCGTGCACTTCCACGAAGTGGGGGCGGTGGACGCCATGGTGGACATTGTCTGTGCGGCGGTGGGGGCAGAGGCGCTGCAAGTGGAGGAATGGATCTGCTCACCGCTGAACGTGGGGGGCGGGGGTACGGTGTTTTGCGCGCACGGGATACTTCCCGTTCCTGCTCCGGCCACCCTGGAGCTGCTGAAGAATGCGCCAGCGTATTCCTTCGGTCCGCCAAAGGAACTGGTGACGCCCACTGGCGCTGCGATTGTGAAAACACTGATAAAGCGGTATGACGTCTTCCCCAGCATAAAGGTAGGCGCCGTTGGGTATGGAGCGGGCACGCGCGATTTCACGGGCCACCCCAACGTGCTACGGATTACGATCGGAGAATCGGAGGTTACGATCTTCCGAGCGAAGGCGGAAGCGGACGCAAGGGCGCAAAAAGTAATCGCGGTCCTGGAAGCCAGCATTGACGATTTGAACCCGCAGGTGTTTGGCTACGTGATAGACCGGGCGCTGGCGGAGGGGGCGCTGGATGCCTATGGCACGCCGCTGCAGATGAAGAAGAACCGTCCCGGCATGTTGCTGACGGTGCTAGCCAGGCGGAGCGACGCCGAGCGACTGGCCAAGCTGATTTTCGCGGAGACGTCCACGCTGGGGGTGCGCATCCGCCACGAGCAGCGGCAGGCGCTGAGCCGGAACTGGGTGAGCGTGCAAACGCGCTGGGGCCAGGTGCGCATGAAGGTCGGCAGCCTTAATGGCAACATCACGCACTACGCTCCGGAATATGAAGATTGCCGCAAGATCGCCAGCGAACAGCACCTGCCTCTGAAGAGCGTAATGCAGGAAGCGATTCGCGTTTACCTGGCGGACGCGGGCCCCCATCAGCATGGATAAAAAGTTCTACATCACCACCCCGATTTATTACGTCAATGCGCGCCCCCACATCGGACACGCCTACACCACCATTGTGTGCGACGCGCTGGCGCGGCGCAATCGCATGCTGGGCAAGGACGTCTTCTTTCTCACCGGCACCGATGAGCACGGGGTTCACGTGGAGCGGGCGGCGCAGGCCGCGGGCAAGCCAGCGCAGCAGTGGGCGGACGAAGTTTCCGCCAGCTTCCGCCAGCTCTGGGACCTGCTGGGCCTGAGCTATAACAAGTTCATCCGCACTACCGACGCGGAACACAAGCGCGGCGTGCAGGAAATGTTCCGCCGCCTGCGCGACAATGGCTACATCTACAAAGGCAAGTACACCGGGCAGTACTGCGTGTTCGATGAGCTGTATGTGGATTCGGCCGGGCCGGGCGCGCCCTGCCCGGAGTGCGGGCGGCCCACGGAAACGGTGAGCGAGGAGAATTACTTTTTCAAGCTCTCGGCATTCGAAGACAAGCTGCTGAAGCTTTACCGCGACCAGCCTGATTTCATCCGCCCGGAAACGCGGCGTAACGAAGTTGCATCCTTCGTGCGCTCCGGCTTGCGCGATCTTTCGGTGACGCGCAGCACTTTCCGCTGGGGAGTGCCGGTGCCGGACGATCCTGGACACGTCATCTACGTGTGGCTGGACGCGCTGAGCAACTACATTACCGCCATCGGCTTCGGCTCGCCGGATGCCGCCGACCAGCAGCGCTTCCAGCGCTACTGGCCCGCCGACGTGCACATGATCGGCAAGGAGATTGTGCGTTTCCACTGCGTGTACTGGCCGGCGTTTCTGATGGCGGCGGGCCTGCCTTTGCCGAAAACGATTGTGGCGCACGGCTGGCTGCTGTTCGAGCACGACAAGATGTCGAAATCGCGCGGCAATGTGGTGCGCGCAGAAACCATCGTGGAAGCGATGAGCTGCGACGCGCTGCGCTATTTTCTGCTGCGGGAAATCGTGTTCGGGCAGGACGGGTCGTTTTCCTTTGACGCGCTGGTGCAGCGCTACAACGCCGACCTGGCGAACGATTTGGGCAATCTGGCCAGCCGCACGCTGACCATGATTGCGCGCTACTGCGGGGGGCAGGTGCCGTATCCCTCGCCCAGCGAGGCGCGCAAGCGAGCGGATGATGAGATCGCGGAGATCGGCCGGCGCACCATCAGCGAGTTCGGAAACCTGTTCGACGACTTTCAGTTCTCGCGGGCGCTGGAGTGCGCGTGGTCGCTGGTGAGCGCGGTCAACAAGTACCTGGTGGAGAACGAGCCGTGGACGCTGGGCGAAAAGCAGGATGAGGTCAGCCGGGCGCGCCTGGGAACGATTCTTTACACCAGCGCGGAGGCGCTGCGGGTGGTGACCGCGCTGGTGCATCCGGTGATCCCGGAGGCGAGCGCGCGCATCTGGGCGCAACTTGGCCTGGGCGAGATTGTGAACTTCAAGCTGGCGGAACTGAAGTGGGGGCAATTGGACCTGGGCACAAAGATCGGCAAGGTTGAGCCCGTCTTCCCGCGCGCCGACAAGAGTCTGGTAGAAAAGATGCAGGCCATGGAACAGCAACGAAGGACACCGACTGTGGAAACTGAAAAGAAAGCAGCACAAGTGCCGGCAGAACAGCCGGCGCGAGCCGTGGAAGTGAAGCCCGCGCCTGCGCCCGCCGCATCGGCAGCGGGGACCAGCGCAACCGTGCCGGCAACGGCAGCCAAACCGAGCCCGGCTCCCCCCGAAGGAAAAATTGGGATTGAAGACTTCGCCAAGGTCGAAATGCGTGTGGGCCAGGTGAAAGTGGCGGAGAAGGTGAAGGGGGCAGACAAACTGCTGCGGCTGGAGGTGGACCTGGGCACGGAAGTGCGGCAGGTGGTGGCTGGGATCGCTGAGGCCTATACGCCAGAGCTGCTGATAGGGCGCAAGGTAGTGATTGTGGCCAACCTGGCGCCGCGCAAGCTGCGGGGTTTGGTCTCCGATGGCATGATCGTGGCCGCCTCCGTGGGTGAGCAGGGCAAGCCGGTGCTGGCGGGATTTCTGGAGGATGTGCCGGTAGGGGCGAGATTGAAGTGATGGGAGTCGGTAGCTGGTAGTTGGTAGTTGGTGGTTGGTCGTTAGTCGTTGGTCGTTAGTCGTTCGCAGATTGTTGGTACTGTGACAGCTGAGAGCTAGTCAGCTAGCAGCCAGGAGCTAGTAGCTTGTACGTAGATTCGCACGCGCATCTGGAGATGACGCAATTCGATGGCGACCGCGCGCAGGTGCTGGAGCGGGCGCGGGCGGCTGGCATCGAGACCATCGTGGCCATCGGCAGCGGGACGGGGCCGGGATCACTGTCGTGCGCGATTGAACTGGCGGAGCGGGCGGACTGGATTCTGGCCACCATCGGGATTCATCCGCATGAAGCCAAACTGGCCACCGACGCCGACTTCGGGGAGATGGAGCAACTAGCCAGGCATTCCAAGGTGATTGCCTGGGGGGAAATCGGGCTGGATTATTTCTACGATCATTCGCCGCGCGAAGTGCAGGCCGCGGTATTCGTGCGACAAATGGAGCTGGCGCGCGTGGCCGGCCTCCCCATCGTGATCCACTGCCGCCCCTCTGAGGGCAGCGACAATGCCTGGCAGGATTGCCTGCAGTTGATCGAGGAGCACTGGGCGAGCAGTGGCCTGGGTGGCGTGCTGCACTGCTTCACCGGGCAACTGGAGCACATGCGGGCGGCGCTGGACATGGGATTTATCATTTCCTTTGCGGGCAATGTGACCTTCGCTAAGGCACAGAACATCCGCGAGGCTGCGCGCGAGGCGCCACTGGACCGGATGTTCATCGAAACCGATTCGCCGTTCCTGGCGCCGGCGCCGCACCGGGGCAAGCGCAACGAGCCGGCGTTCGTGGTGGAGGTGGCGCGGCAAATCGCCGAACTGCGGGGGCTTTCGCGGGAGGAGGTAGGCGAGCGCACCAGCCAGAACTTTTACGACTTTTTTAAATTACATAGCTCTAAATTGAGTGGCACGCGATAATGGTGATTTGAGCTTATGCCGGAGAACTCATTCGATATCGTCAGCAAGGTGGACCTGCAGGAAGTGTCGAACGCCATGCAGCAGGCGCTGAAGGAAATCCACACCCGGTTCGACTTGAAGGATTCGAAGTCGAACATCGTGCTGGAGGGCAAGGACGCCATAATTCTTACCTCGCAGGACGACTACAAGCTGAAGGCGGTGAATGATGTGCTGCAGCAGCGTCTGGTGAAGCGGGGAGTGCCGCTCAAGGCGCTGACCTATGGGGCCATTGAGCCGGCCGCCGGCTCCACCGTGCGCCAGAAAATCTCCATGCAGCAGGGGATTCCGACGGAGAAGGCGCGGGAGATCGTGAAGACCATCAAGAATTCCAAGCACAAGGTGCAGGCTTCCATCCAGGGCGACCTGGTGCGGGTGAGCGGCAAGGATCGGGACACGCTGCAGGCGGTGATCGCCTTGTTGCGGAACAGTGATTTTGGGATTGATATGCAGTTCACCAATTACCGCACGGTTTAACATTGAACGTGGCCACGACCGCCCCCATCACGCTGCAGTCGGTATTTGAGCTGGTACGCGAGGACCTGCTCGCCATCGAGCGCGAGTTCGGCGACGACACCGCCTCCGACGTGGAAGTGATCACCGAGATCGGCGAATACCTGCGCAATGGCGGGGGCAAGCGCATTCGCCCGGCGCTGCTGCTGCTTTCCGCGAAGCTCTGCAGGTATGAGGGCCGGGGCGCGATCCGGCTAGGCGCGGTGGTGGAGATCATTCACACCGCCACGCTGGTGCACGACGACATAATTGACGAAGCGCAGATGCGGCGCGGACGCCCTTCCACCAACCACCAGTGGGGCAACTCGCGCTGCGTGCTGGCCGGCGACTGGCTCTACATGCAGGCCTTCAAGCTGGCAGTGGAGGAGCGCAATTTCCGCATTCTTGACGTGCTGATTGATCTGACCCAGCGCATGGTTGAGGGCGAACTGCTGCAGATTGAGAAGCTGGGCCGCTGCATTTCCCTGGACGAGCACCTGGAGCTGATTTATCGCAAGACGGCCTGCCTGTTTTCCGTGTGCATGCGGCTGGGAGGAATTCTGGGCGGGGTTTCGGCGGAGCAGGAGGAGGGCCTGGCGGAGTACGGACGCAACCTGGGGATGGCGTTCCAGATCGCAGACGACGTGCTCGACCTGACCGCCACCGAGGATGTGCTGGGCAAGCCCGTGGCCAGCGACCTGCGCGAAGGCAAAGTTACGCTGCCCGTCATATATGTTCTAGAACATTGCAGCCCGGAAGAGCGCCAGAAGATCGAAGCCGTGCTACGCGAGCGCACCTTCAACGGCTTCACCCACTCCGACATTCTGGCCATGCTGCAGCGTTACGGCTCCGTCGAAGCCGCCACCCGGCGCGCTCAGGAGTATGCCGAGGCCGCCCGACATGCCATTTGTTCCTTCCCCGACTCGGAAATCAAGCGCGCCCTGCTGTGGGTGCCGGGATTTGTGGTTTCCCGCGAGAAGTAGGATCTCAACGCAGAGGCCGCAGAGAAATTCCCTTTCGCCGCGGATCAACGCGGGTTGCGCGGATTAGTTCAAATCATTCGCCTGAATCCGTGTTCATCCGTGTTGATCCGTGGCCAGGACTTTCAGAAGCGCAAGCCGAAGGTCAAAGGAACCATGCGGGTGGGGACGTCGCCGGTAGCGGCGTAAACATAACGCGCTTCGGTGAAAAACTCCGTGTTTGGCCCCAGCTTGATGGAAAATCCCGCGCCAGCATTGCCGCCGATACCGCTCTGGCTGTCGGTCTTGAGCACCTGGTTAGTGCCCACCAGTCCGGGAAATATGTAGCCGAAGAAGGGATCGAAGAAAGTAACGTTAATCAGCGCCGGCTGGGTGAAGTTGACGGTGCGCCGGTAGTAGCCGACCCCTCCCACGACGTAGGGGCGCAGCTTGTAGGCGAAGGGTAGCTGCAGGCGAGGCTCGGCAGTAATGGACCAGACGTGGGAGTCGCCGCTCGGAGTGCCAGCTTCCTTCAGGGCCGACCGGCTGACGCCAAAGCCGTTATAGGTAAACTGCGGACCAATACTGAACACACTGTTCACGTTGTAAGCGACGCCGCCCGTCATGTGCCAGCCATTGTTCAAGTGGCTGCTCACATCGCCGACGAGGGGGCTGAAGCCGCCGCCGATATTGATGGCTACAGGGCGCTCGGACTGCGCGGCAGCAAACGCCGTCGCCAGGCAGAGCAGCCACAGCAGCGCACCCGAGCGCAGGATAGATAGTAAGCGCAAAAACCGCATGTATGGGTCCCTTCCAGGGAATCTAATCTCTGACTTAGACGGATGCTTACGCGCAGACCCAAGTTGGCGGCGGGACCGGGAAATGGCGTGTAGCAGGACAGAGCTTCTGGGGGGTCTGCAAAGATATAACACAACAGTCGAAAAGGCCTTCCTTTCCGCGGATAAACACTGATCTCACAGATAGGAAGCTTTCGGTAATTCCTTTATCCGGGTCACTCCGCGTGCATCCGCGGTAAAGAAGTTCAATTAGCGGCCAAGAAGTTGCCACGGCTACGCGATGCCCATCTTCTTCTGCATGGCTTCCAGGGTGACACCTTTTGTTTCGGGGTAGATGAACAGAACTACGAAGAATTGCAGCACCATCATGGCAGAGAAAAAGACGAAGGGGTAAGCGCCGGAGCGGGCGGCCACCATGGGAAATACGAGCGAGATCAGGCCGTTCATGAACCAATGGGAGAAGCTGCCCAGGCTCTGCCCTTTGGCGCGCACGGTGTTGGGAAAAACTTCTGCCAAGTACACCCAGATGACCGCGCCCTGGGAGAAGGCAAAGAATGCAATGTAGCCGATGAGCAGCCACACCAGCTTGTCTTCGTGCCGGCCGGTAAAGAAAATTGCCGCCACACCGGCCAAGCAAAGCGCGGTGCCCACGGCGCCCACCAGCAGCAGGGTCTTGCGGCCAAGCTTGTCAATTACCGACATGGCGACCACAGTGAACACCAGGTTGGTGAAGCCGACGGCCACCGCCTGCAGGCTGGCAGAGGCCTGACTGAAGCCGGCGTGGGCAAAAATGTCGTTCAGGTAATAAAGGATCGCGTTGATCCCGGCGAGCTGGTTGAACATGCCGATGGTGACCGCCAGAAAGATGGGCAGCTTGAATTTGCGGGAGAACAGCGGCTCCTGAGTCTGGCGCTGCTCCAAGTGAACGGAGTCGACGATCTCCTGCAAATTCTGCTCACAACTGTCGTCACCCAGGGTGCACAGGACCGCGCGCGCTTCCTCGACTCGGCCTATTTTCACCAGCCAGCGCGGGCTGCGGGGAATGCCGAAGAGCAGGGCGAAGAACACGATGGCGGGAATAGAGGCGACGCCAAACATCCAGCGCCATTCCGCAGCTCCGAAGTGCGCCAGGCCAATCAAGTAGTTGGAGAAGTAGGCGAGCAGAATGCCGAAGACCACGCAAAACTGGAACAGTCCGACCAAGCGGCCGCGCAGGCGGGCAGGGGCGATTTCGGCAATGTACATGGGGCCGAGCACAGAAGAGCCGCCAATGCCCAGGCCGCCGATGACACGGAAGGCGACCAGCGCGTCCCAGTTCCAGGCAAAGGCGCAGCCGACGGCGGAGACTACGTAGAGCACGCCCAGGATACGCAGGCTGTCGCGGCGGCCGTAGCGCTCGCCAGGGAAGCCCGCCAGCATGGCGCCGAAGATGGTTCCCACCAGCGCACTGAAGACGGTCACACCCAGGAATTTGGGAGTGAGTTGATAAACGCGGGTGAGAGCGCTGGTAGTGCCGGAGATGACGGCAGTGTCGAAACCGAAAAGGAGGCCGCCCAAGGCGCCGACGATGGTGCCCTTCACCAGGGCAGGAGTGAGCCGGCCCGAACGGGTGGGAGCTACGGCGCTTTGTGCGGGAGATTCCATGCCCGCGAGATTAGCAGATTTCAGCGCGGAACCAATCTTTTCTCAACACCCGAGCATCGCGCTTACTTTTTGGATTCTGGGGACAAGTGGTAGGAGGGGTGATCATAGGTGCCGGTAATGGCGACCGGCAACACCTCGCCTCGGTGGTTGCTTTTCAGGAATGGGCCGAGCGCCTTCAACAGGAACGACTTGACACCCGACGTAGCGTTGGAGAGCTTGGCCTGCATGTACAGCAGCCCGCGCAGATTAATTCGCTGATCTATCAGATTATAAGTTCCATGCATTTGCGCCCGCGCACCTGGCACCACAAATTGCAAGCTGGAGAAGGTAGCCAGTCCGTTTTGCAACGACACCCGTCCTCGCAGATCGGACAGCACCCGCGCCGGATCCTCAGCGAGCTTGTCCTTATCTTTGTCGCCGCGGGCGCGGCGGCTAAGGTGGGTGAGCGAGGTTTCTGTCCGGGGGTTGCTAAACCGCGCTCCGCCGATGCCAAACTGGCCGGCGAGCTGCACCTTACGCACGAACCTTCCCTGCCCCGGGGGAAGGGTGACGCGCGCGCGAAAGCTGGTGATCCCCATCAGGGGCGCGCGTCTGTCTTTCACGAAAAGCAACAACACATCTTCGATACGGCCGTCCTCGACGGTGAAGTCGAGCCCGGCCGTCTTGCCCTGGCCGGTTTGAGCCGGGGCGATGCGCCCGCGGGCCACAATTGTGGTGTCGCCCACCAGCGCTGCTGCCTGCTGGAGGGTAACATCTCCGTCCGTGGCGTTTACGAGGGCATGGAACTGGCCGCTCAGGTGGGACTTGTGGCCACTATTCGCGGCTTCGAAATCGGGGACCTCCGCCGTTCCCTGCACTTGCAAATCGCGAAAGGTGCCGCGGAAGGAGCCCCCCGATGACAGTATCCCTGCGATTCCGCGGAATACGCTCAGGTCGGCATGGCGAAACGTGTAGTGGCCCGAGACCGCGGTCGAAGCCGCGCTCCCCGTCTTCCAGGGGCCAAAGCTGCCGCTGGCCACTATTTCGCCCGGCGGTTTGGGGTTTTCGATCACCGTCTGAAAAGAGAGAGCGCGATTCCCTCCCAGCCCGCGCAACCGGAAGCGGCGCAACTGGAAACGCGTGGCCTTCCCTTCTGGACTCTTCGGCAGAACCTCCAGCACGGCGCCATCCGCTACCAGTTGGTCAACTACGTTGCCATTCTGGTTGCTTCCCCCCAGCGGCTGCCCCGTGCCCAGGTTCGGGAGGGCAATGTGTGCGCCGGCCGCCTTTACCAGGGATATGTGCTTCGTAAACAGCCCGAAGAATGTACCGCGGATGGTAAGGGTTTGGATCCTCATCAGCGGCTTCGAAGTTCGGGCCTTGCCCCAAAACGTCACCTGCTCGGCCACGCAGCCGGGGTGAGGAAAGTACTGGGCGTGAAAGCTGCGCAGCTGTACCGTCGTGGCGGTTGCCTCCTGCAGCTGCCGGATCACCCTTTCGCGTGTAAATGGCCATTTCACGGCCAGCAGCGCCCCCGCCGCCATGGCCATGGCCCCGAGCACGAGCAGCGCGAGGAGAACCCATTTCTTCGTGCCTGATTTGTGGCCGCGGGGTGAATCGTCAATTTCGAGCTGGTGGGTCGCCATGAAAGAATCCCAAAACGGTTGGTTGCCGATCCGCTTTCGGCCACCACGAAAGAAGAGCAGGGGTTCCGGGCCGGGCTCGCTAAGCCGCTCCGCGGTGTTCAGCCGATTCCGCCACCGCCTCCGCGTAAAGGTCGGCATACTTTTCCACCATGCGATCCAGGGAGAAGTTTTCTTCCACATAGCGGCGGAGGGCGGCGGGATCAAAATTGAGCTGCTTGACCCGCTTAGCGAGTTCCCGCACGGAGCGGCAGACATAGCCAGAAACCCCATCCTGCACCACTTCGGTGACCGATCCGCCGGCCAGGGCCAGCACCGGCGTGCCGCAGGCCATGGCTTCCACCATCACCAGCCCGAAGGGCTCGTTCCACTGGATGGGAAACAGCATGGCCAGGGAATTTCCCAGGAGCTCGTTCTTGGCCCGCAGGTCAGCGAGGCCGATGTATTCGATGAACTGGCCGTCAATCTCCGGCTTGACCTTGGCTTCGAAATAGTCGCGATATGCCGGCTGGACGTCGCCCGCAATTTTCAGTGGAATGCCGGCGCGTTTGGCCACGTCAATGGCCAGGTGCACGCCTTTGATGGGTGCGATTCTTCCGATAAAGCTGAGGTAGTCCTGCTTCTGGATCCTGA
>JBLMXE010000080.1:0-16686 GCA_050257615.1 Chlamydiota bacterium
TCCTCAACCTGTTCTTCATTCCCGTGCTCTACGTGATTATGAAGACCCTGACCACGCGAGGGGGCAAGCCGGCGGGCGAAATAACGGAAATATCGGCGCCCGAAACCGCCGCCCACACCGCAGACTAGCCGCTTACCTGGGGGGCCAGCCAGCGCATTGGCAGAGACATAATTTGTTGCGTGCTCGGCAAAATCCAGCCCGTAGGGCGAAAGCAGCTTTTAGCCCAGGGCGTCAGCCCTGGGTCTCTGTGCCGTAGAACTCGGCTGCGCGACCGAGCCCCGCGAGGGAGCGCAGCCCCATCGCGACGAGATCGGGACCCTCGCTCACGTCAGTCAGATAATTACAATAGGTGGTTGTCCCCTGGGAGGGATGCATGGCCGAGGTGCGGCGGTACGCGGTGAGTGCGGCTTCAACCGATACATTTGGGCGGGTGCTGTGCAGCGCCCGCAATCATCATGTGGTGGTAGATGGGCCCGAGCAGAACGGCTGCCCGGGCGAGGAGATCACGCCGGTGGAGGTTTTCCTGGCGTCGGTAGCCGCCTGCGGCGTGGAACTGGTACAGGTAATTGCGAAAGACGAAAACCTACCGCTGAAAAAGGTAGCGGTGAAAATCTCCAGCACACAGGACCGGTCCAGGCCGGTGCGGCCTGACGTGAGCCTGCTCAACTCGGTGCACGTAAAATTTCATTTAAAAGGCGTAAGCCGGCAGGAGGGCGAGCGCCTGATCGGGGCCTTCAAGCAGCGTTGACCGCTCTATGGTACGGTCGCAGTTGCGACCCCGGAAGTGAAAGTCGAAGTAGAAGTAAGTCAGTAGTCGGAAGTCAGTGGTCAGGAGCCAGCAGCGAGATGGTTGGCAGGCCGCCGGATGACAGGGGTAGAGACGTAACTTGGTACGTCTCTTTCAGATTGGGACGAGAGACGTTCCCAGCAACGTCTCTACCCATGTTTCTCTTCTACGATGCCTTGGCTAGAAACCGAGACTCGTAATCAGAAGAGGCCCGGTGGCTGATCACGCGGTCGAGCGAGAAGGCTCCCGCTCCGCGCACCATGATCAGCGTAGTGATGGCCAACACCAGCAGGTGAAACTCAAATCCTTCGCCCTTCTGCAGGCCGGTCCAGTTCATGAACAAACCATTGCGGGCGTGAACCGTAGCTATTGCCACCAGCATGTTGCAGGTGATGCCGAAAGCGGCCACGCGGCTGAACAAGCCCAGCAGCAGTCCAATTCCGCCAAAAAATTCCGCGGCAATGGCCAGAAAGGCAAAGACGGCCGGAATTCCACTGTGCTCGAAAAATCCCATGGTGCCGCTGAAGCCATAACCCCCAAACCAGCCCAGCATCTTCTGGGCGCCGTGGGCGAAGAAAACGACGCCCAGCACGAGGCGAAGGACTGTAAGTACGGGGTCATTATTAGTCTGAAGCAGCTTGCGTAGCATGTTTGCCTTTTCTCCTTAATGCAAAGGTCGTGTAAGCGGGTCGTTGGTTGTTCGTCGTTGGTCGTTAACCATCGGCTGCCGGCTCTCGGCTTTGCGACTGGCCGAAGGCCGATAGCCGACGGCTTCTTGCCGTAGACCGTCAGCCTTCGACCGTCGACGGGGTCTCACGCCAGTTCAAACAGCAGAAACTCCGAACTGGGTGCCCTGCCACTGATTTCCAAGGCGGCTTCGCGCTCCACCGCGGCGCCATCCCCGGCTTTCAGGGTGGCGCCGTTCAGGGAGACTTCGCCGCGCGCCACCTGCAGCCAGGCATAGCGGCCCTTGCCCAGGTCGTGGCGCACGCTCTTGCCCTCTTCCAGAATGGAGGCGTAGAGGCGCGCGTCCTGGTGGATGGTCACGGAGCCCTCATCCCCCGCAGGCGACGCCACCAGGCGCAGGCGATTGAGCTTGGTCTCACGGGTAAATTCCTTCTGTTCGTAGCTGGGCTCAATGCCCTTGCGTTCGGGCAGAATCCAGATCTGCAGCAGGTGGACCTCCTCCGAAGGGGAGTGGTTGAACTCGCTGTGCAGCACGCCCGTGCCGGCGCTCATGCGCTGCACCTCGCCGGAGCGAATGGTTGAGCCGGTGCCCATGCTGTCTTTGTGAGCCAGCGCGCCCTCCAGAACGTAGGTGATGATTTCCATGTCGCGGTGAGGGTGGGTGCCGAAGCCGTGGCCGGGTTCCACGTGATCCTCGTTGATGACGCGCAAACTGCGGAAATGCTCGTGTTTCGGGTCGTAATAGTCGGCGAAAGAAAAGGTATAGCGGGTATGCAGCCAGCCGTAGTCGGCCTGTCCGCGTTGCTCAGCCGGACGCAGGGTGATCATGGGCGGCCTCCTTTCAAGAACAATAGATGCTTTAATGTTGAAATAGGTTCAGAAAGGCGGTAGCTGGTCCTTGGCAGCTGGAGGTGAAACGGCGTTTGTAGCCCATGGTGGCTACTAACCCGGCTACCAACTACCAGCTACCAGCTACCAACTACCAGCTACCAGCTACCAACTACTGGTTTTTTCCCAATTCCCGGCAGAGGCGGGCCAGTTCGTCCTGCTGGGCGGGGCTGAGGCGCTCCATGAGTTCTACGATGCGGGCGAGGTGATCCGGGAAGATGCGGGCCATCAGCTTGCGGCCCTTTTCGGTGATGGCGAGAGTGACGAAACGTCGGTCCTGGCTTTGCTGCTGACGGCTCACCAGTCCGCGTTTCTCCAGGTTGCCGGCCACCATGGTGAGATTGCCGCTGGTCTTTAGAATCTTGTGCGCCAGTTCCGTCAGGCACATGGGGCCGACGTGGTAAAGGGCTTCGAGTACGGCAAACTGGCTGGACGTAAGCCCTGCCCCGGCCAGCGAACGCGCGGCTTCGGCATGTACGGTGTCGCTGGCGCGCAGCAGCTTGACGTACGCCGATAGGGCGCGCTCCTCGCGCGGGGTGCCGTGAAAGTGGCGGGGCATACCGTGAAAGTAGTTTAACATTCAAGCTTCTTCTCGGAGCACTCAGCATTCAGCACTCAGCCGGAGAGGATGCGGGCGGGGGTGCCACAAGAGTCGGTATGGGCCCCAGGCCCGCGGTTGACGGGATCGTGACGGGCGTGTAATTGTGCCAGTTCGAACTCGGAACGGCTCTTAAGCGACGATGAACTTCCTCGGCATTGATGTGGGTACCGGCGGGACGCGCGCCGTCGCCATCAACGCGCGCGGGCAGGTGCTGGTCGCGGCGGGCGCGGATCATGCGCACTTTGCTTCACCGCAAACCGGCTGGGCGGAGCAGGACCCGCGCGACTGGTGGCGCGCCACGCAGGAAGCAGTCCGCGCGCTGCTGGCCAAAGGAGTCACGGCAGAGAGTCTGGCCGCGGTCGGTTTTTCCGGCCAGATGCATGGGGCGGTGCTGCTGGACGAGCAAGGAGAAGTCTTGCGTCCCGCCATCATCTGGTGCGACCAGCGCACCGCGGCGCAATGCCGCGGAATCACAGAGAAGGTCGGAACCCGGCGGCTGATCGAGTTGACCGCCAATCCCGCGCTCACCGGCTTCACCCTGCCCAAGCTGCTGTGGGTGCGCGAGCACCAGCCGGAGCTTTGGGCGCGCGTGCGCACCGTGTTGCTGCCTAAAGATTATGTGCGCTTCCGCCTAACGGGCGAGCTCGCGATAGACGTCGCCGACGCTTCCGGTACCCTGCTGTTCGACGTCGCCCACCGGCGCTGGTCGGCTGAGGTCGCCCAAGCCATGCAAGTGGATGAACGCCTCTTGCCGCACGTGTTCGAATCGCCGCAAGTCGTGGCAGTCGTCTCCCCCGAAGGCGCCAAAGCCACCGGTTTGAAACCGGGTACTCGCGTCGTCGCAGGCGCGGGCGACCAGGCAGCGGGCGCGGTGGGATTGGGCGTGGTCAAACCGGGCGCGGTGAGCGCCACCATCGGCACCTCGGGGGTGGTGTTTGCCGCCACGGATCGCCCGGCGCTGGACCCGCGCGGCCGCGTGCACACCTTCTGCCACGCCGTTCCCGGCCGCTGGCACGTGATGGGCGTGACTCAGGGCGCGGGACTTTCCTTGCGCTGGTTTCGCGACCAGTTTGGCGCGGGCGCCGACGATGGCAGCGATCCTTACGACCGCTTGTGTGCCGAGGCTGCCCAAGTGCCGGCCGGAGCTGAAGGACTGCTCTGGGCGCCTTATCTGATGGGAGAACGCACACCGCACCTGGACCCGCAAGCGCGCGCGGCGCTGGTCGGATTAACCGCCAGTCACACACGGGCCCACGTGGTGCGCGCCATCCTGGAAGGTGTGGCCTTCAGCCTGCGTGATACTCTGACAATCTTTGAGGAGATGAAACTGCCCGTCGAAAGCATTCGCCTGGGAGGTGGGGGCGCGCGTTCGCCGGTATGGCGGCAGATTCAGGCGGAAGTTTATGGCAGGGCGGTGGAGTTGGCGGCAGTGGAGGAAGGTGCGGCCTACGGGGCGGCGCTGCTGGCGGGTGTGGCCGGGGGAGCTTGGGAGTCGGTAGACGCGGCCTGCCAGGCGGCGATTCGCATTGCGGCGCGCATTCAGCCGGATCCAGCCGCGGTGCAGCACATGACCGCGCGTTACCAGGAGTACCGCAAAATGTACCCGGCGATGAAGGGAATTGGCGGGGAGTGAATTCACCATGACCTTGTGGCGCGGGCGCCCCTTCGGCACGCTCAGGGCAGGCTCTCGCCCGCGACGCGGTTGATAGGCATTGACTGTTACAGCATTCAATCGCCGCAGGAGAAAAGATGGCGAGACCGGTTTGTCTGTTTACGGGACAGTGGGCGGACCTGCCGCTGGAGAAGCTGGCGGCCAAGGCGGCGCAGTGGGGATTCGACGGCCTCGAGTTGGCCTGCTGGGGCGACCACTTCGAAGTGGACAAGGCGCTGGCGGATCCGGGCTACTGCGCATCGCGCTGGGAAATTTTAAATCGCTACCACCTGAAGTGCTTCACTGTCTCCACCCATCTGGTCAGCCAGGCGGTATGCGACCTGAACATTGACGAGCGTCATCAGGGCATTCTGCCTCCCGAGATCTGGGGCGACGGCCAGGCGGAGGGAGTGCGCCAGCGGGCCGCGCAACGCATGATGGACACGGCGCGCGCGGCGGCCAAGCTAGGGGTGAAAACCGTAGTAGGTTTCACGGGATCGAAAATCTGGCATACGCTGGCCATGTTTCCGCCGGTGCCGCCGGCCATGATCGAAGACGGCTACCAGGATTTCGCGGCGCGCTGGAATCCCATTCTCGACATATTCGACGAGGTAGGCGTGAAATTCGCGCTGGAAGTTCACCCCGGGCAGATTGCCTACGATTACTGGACCACGGAGCGCGCCCTGGAGGCGCTTGGGCGGCGGCCGGCGCTGGGCATCAACTTCGACCCCAGCCACCTGTACTGGCAGATGGTGGACCCCGTGGGTTTCGTGCACC
Organism: Chlamydiota bacterium; assembly: GCA_050257615.1. Taxonomy (GTDB): domain Bacteria; phylum Acidobacteriota; class Terriglobia; order Terriglobales; family Acidobacteriaceae; genus JAICWP01. The sequence goes on from JBLMXE010000080.1 coordinate 5,392, forward strand.
GCTTTGGCGACCGCATCTACAACGCGCATGTAAAGGAATCGGTGCGGGTGCTGGACGGGCGCAACGGAATTCTCTCTTCCCACCTTTTCTTCGGCGACCACCGGCGGGGGTGGGATTTTGTTTCGCCCGGACGCGGCGGGGTGCCGTTCGAACGCATCTTTCGCGCCCTCAACAACGTCGGCTATCGCGGGCCGCTGACCATCGAGTGGGAAGACAACGGCATGGACCGCGAGCAGGGGGCCCCGGAAGCGCTAGCTCTGGTGCGGCGGCTGGATCTGGCGCCCTCAGGCGTGGCCTTCGACGCGGCTTTCAAACGGGAATAAGGACAAGCATTCAGCAGTCAGCAATCAGCACTCAGCCCCGATGATCCAAAGTAGAGACGTAACTCGTTAGGTCTCACTTGCAGCAATAAGAATTCGTGTTGGTTGTGGAAGCCTGCGGCTTCAGCCGCACGAATAGCGTCCCCAAAACACTCGGCTTCAGCCGCAGTGGAACGGAGACGTCGCAAACAACGTCTCTGCCAGCAAATCAAGTACAATTTATCCCTTTACCTATGGCAAAGAACGGTTCCAGCAAATCGCAGGCAAGGCGCAGCGGAAGCCAGTCGCGGACGGCAACAGCGGTCAAGCTGCAGGCTAGCAGGGCAACCTCCACAATCTCAGCAACGGGCAACGGGGCAAGCCAGAGCAAGCGGCTGGTCAGCGAGAAGGCGCAGCGCTTCACCGAATCGGTCATCCGTGAGATGACCCGCCAGGCGCAGCTTTACGGCGCCATGAACCTGGCCCAGGGTTTTCCCGACTTTGCCGCTCCCGCGGCACTGAAGCGGGCGGCGCAGCAGGCCATCGAAGACGACATCAATCAGTACGCCATCACCTGGGGCGCGAAGAGCCTGCGCCAGGCCATCGCCCGCCAGGCCAAGGCCTGGCAGGGCATGGAGGTTGATCCGGAGCGCAACATCACCGTGTGCTGCGGCTCCACCGAGGCCATGATTTCGGCGCTGCTGGCGGTGACCAATCCCGGCGACGAGATTATCTGCTTTGAACCTTACTACGAGAACTACGGCCCCGATGCAATTCTCTCGGGAGCGCGACCCCGCTTTGTGAGTCTGCGGCCGCCTGCCCATCCCGCAGGCGAATGGACTTTTGATGAAAGGGAACTGCGCCGCGCCTTCAACCGGCACACCAAGGCCATCATTGTCAACACGCCCAACAATCCCACCGGCAAGGTGTTCACCCGCGAAGAACTGGAGCTGATTGCGCAGCTCTGCCGGCAGCACAATGCCCTGGCCATTACCGACGAGATCTACGAGCACATCATTTACGACGGGGCCGAGCACATTTCCATGGCTGGGCTGGAGGGCATGGGCGAGCGCACCATCACCATCAACGGAATTTCCAAGACCTACAGCGTGACCGGCTGGCGCGTAGGCTGGGCGATTGCGCCCGCGATGCTGACCGACGCCATTCGCAAAGTGCACGATTTTCTTACCGTGGGCGCGCCCGCCCCGCTGCAGGAGGCGGCCGCCGCGGGCCTGTCCTTGCCGCAGAGCTACTACACGGAGTTGGCACAGGGCTACCGCCGGCGGCGCGACCGTTTGCACGCGGCTTTGAGCGAAGCCGGATTCAAAGCCTATATCCCGAAAGGCGCTTACTACATGATGACCGACATCAGCGGCTTTGGTTTCCCCGATGATTTGACCTTCACCCGCCACCTGGTGAAAGAAGTGGGAATCGCTGCCGTGCCCGGTTCCAGCTTCTATAGCGACGCGGCCCAGGGCGCCCAGCAGGTGCGGTTTGCCTTCTGCAAGAAAGACGCAACTTTGGAAGAGGCCGCGCAGCGCTTGCTGCAGGTGAAGAAGAGCGATTGACGATTGATGATTGACGATTGAAAATCTACCCCGACAAACCAATGTCTGCCGGGAATGTCTCTGAATCCGCGAGTATCCATGGAGATCCGCGGCCTGAATCTTGCATCCGTGGAAATCCGCGGCCTTCGGCCAACACCCTCCTACCGCCCAGCATCTCCCCAAGCGCGCCGCAGATTGGATCATTTCCTTCCTGGTAGTTGAACAATGTTTGGCAAGAGTTGCTTTGCAGTGACGGTTCTGTTGTTCGGAATGGGGCAAGTCCTGTTTGAAGCGTCTCCCGCCCCGGCGCAGGCCATCTCTAAAGGCAGTCCGGATGTGGTCTCGACGACTCCGGGCCTGGCGGGACAACTCCCGGTCGTGGACAAGGATGGGGGCTGGCTATTCCGCCGCCAGGTGGATGAGGTTACGGTGATGTTCACCGCAACCCACAAAGGCAAGTACGTAGCCGACCTGCGGCCGGCAGACGTACAGGTGCAGGACGATAAGAAGACCCCGTCGGAGATTATGGCTTTTCGCAACGAGCAGGACCTGCCATTGCGGCTGGGCCTGCTCATTGATACCAGCGGCTCGGTCAACAGCAGCTTCCATAATGAAATGCAGGCCGCAAGCCAGTTCGTAAAGCAGGTTGTGGACCGGCGGCACGACCGCGTCTTTGTAGCCGGCTTCTCTCACGGCGTGCGGGTTACGCAGGACTTTACCCAGGACCCGGTGAAGGTGAGCAGCGGTTTAGATATGCTGCATGATGACCAGGGGGACACCGCGCTTTTCGACGCCATGGCCCGCGCCTGCAATAAGCTGGCCGCGAGCGGGGACCAGCAGGCGGTTGCGCGTGTGCTGGTTGTTATCAGCGACGGCGATGACAATGCCAGCAAGTACACGCTGCAGGACGCGGCCCAGATAGCCCAGTGGGGTGAGGTGACCATTTACACCATCAGCAGCAATCCCCGAGGCCTGAATCCTATTGGCGACGAAGCACTGCACAAGCTGGCCGAGCAGAGCGGCGGACGAGCCCTGTTTCCGGAGTCAAACAAGCAGGTAGCCAAAGCCTTCGCGCACATCCGCGATGAACTGCGCAACCGCTATGCCGTTTCCTACCGGCCAACCGCGTTCAAGCCCGACGGCCATTTTCGTCGCATACGTATCGTGGTCCGGCGCTTTGGCAAGAAACTGCGCGTCCATGCCCGCAAGGGATATTACGCGCGGCCCATCCTCACCGACATGATCGGTGCCTCCCGGCATTGAGCCCGCCAGTACGTCCCATTTCTTACTTCATGTTTTCGCGGACCTGCACCAGCATTTGATCGCTTGCCTCGATGCGGAACAAACCGGCGCGCGGGTACTCAACATCGAGAATGACGTATACGATGATGACCGTTATCACCGCGAAACTCAGGATGTGTAACCAACTCCGGTGTTCACCAATTGCCATTCGATAGCCGGCCAACAGCGCACACAGAAGACCAAGGAGGAAAAGAAGATCATAAATGATCCTTGGGGGATGGACTTGCAGCGCCATGGTGCGAGTTGTCGTGATGTCAATCATGCTATTGAGAGCGGGAAGCAGCAGTTTGCCCGCGTCGGGATGAGATTGGGGGAGCGCGGTTGCGGCAACTGCTTTCGTCCAAATCTGTTGCTGGACCTGTTTCGACTTGGACATCTCGATTTCCGCTGCTTTCATGTTTGGCATCTTCCGATAAGTTTCCAGGCGGGAATCAACATATTGCCGAAACAACTCCCGCAGTTCGGGCTGTGCCTGCTGGGCCACCAAGTGCAGCCGCAGATACGCGGTTTCGATGGCATTGGCTTCGTCGGCGATCAACATGCGTTTCTCGTTAAACCGCAATGCCCCTCCCGAAAAGGTGAATGCTACAAGCAAGCCAAACAGGGCAAAAACGGCGGCCTCGACTGTGCCCAGACTGCTGCGCTCGGCCTCCGATTCACCCGACCTGCGTCGGATTCCGAGACGACGGCCCGCTTCCAGCAGGACAACCATGCCGACCAAGAGCACCCCAGAGAAGATCAAAGGGGAAATAGGAGGTTCCATGGAGGTTGTTTCCTTCGCATCGCTTCGGGCGGCGATGCCCTTACGCTAACTCCCTCTCAAATTGAGCAGGTCATTTCATCTTTAGAACCTGTCAGAGTTATCAGTCTGTTTATGGGTGCGTGCGCAAGGCCAAGCACATTCGATGTTTGACATGAGCCGGTTTAGTCCTTCAGACGTTCGGAGAACCGGTAAAGCGTGAAGCGTGAAGATATAACTAAGACTTCTGACAGTTCAGCAACGGCTCATATTCCATTTAGCTTAATCAAGGACGGTGACGTCCTTACGCGCGTCGACACGTGCTCGAAGTCAGCTCCGTAAAGATCTGGAGAACATCGATGAAACTGAGAATCATCGCGTCAAGTCTTGCTGTGATCCTGCTGGCGGGAGGGTTAGCGAGCGCCAAGGATTCGCCCGAGAAGAAAAAAGAGAAAACTCGCAAGATGGCAGCCCAGACCCTGCAGGATCTGTATAAGCTTCAACCTTCATCCCAGGCAGCTATCCAGAAATCTGCCGGATACGCCGTTTTCAGCAACATGGGGGCGAACGTATTGCTGCTGAGCACGGCGCGTGGCGCAGGAATCGCCGTCCACTCGAAAACGAAACAGGAAACCTTTATGAAGATGGTTTCGGCTGGCGCCGGTCTGGGGTTGGGGGTGAAGGACTATCGTGTAGTTTTCGTATTCGAGAACGAAAAAGCATTCTCCCGATTCCTCAATTCTGGTTGGTCGGGTTCAGGACAAGCCGATGCAGCCGCCAAGGCGGGTAAGTCGGGCGGAGCTTACTCGGGAGCGAAAGAGGTTGCTCCAGGGGTGTGGGTATACCAGATCACCAAGAACGGTCTCGCCCTCCAATTAACCCTGCAGGGCACGAAGTACTACAAGGACGACGACCTCAACAAATCGTAGCTTTTGATGGCCTTCGCGGCTGTGCGTGTGCACGAGTGTTCTTAATCCGCGATGATCCCTGGAAATCCGTGGCCGAATTAAATCGCCACCAGCGCCACGCCCCCGGCCACCAGTAGGGCGGCGATCCAGCGCCTGCGGTCCACGCGCTCATGCAAAAATATGCGCGCCGCCACCGCGTTGGCGATGAAGGTGAGGGAAGCAGAAGCGGGCGCCACCAGGCTTACATCCTGCCAGGAAAGCGCCATGAGCAGGCTGTAAAAAGCCACCGCCATGGCCAGCACGCCAAACAAGAAGTTGGGGGTGCGAATCACTCGGCCGATCACGTGGAACAACCCGCGCCGCCGCCGCAGTTCGCCCAGGTCGCCAATCTGCTTCATAGCGTGCGAAAGCAGCACGTCGCCGGTGGTCGAGGCGAGCACGATGGCGGCAATCGAAAGCCAGGTGTAAAGATCTCTCAACCTTCACCCCGCGTTACAACTTCAGTCTCTGGCGCTGGTTCAAGATGAGGATGGTGGGTGAGCGCGGGTCCCTGGGCCACGAAGCCCACGCCGGCGGCAATGAGCACAATGCCCACCCACCGCGTGGCGGTCACGTTCTCGTGCAGAAGGAATTTGGCGATAAAGGCCAGCAGCACGTAGCCGATGGAGGTGGCGGGCAGCACGTAAGTGAGATCGGCCCAGGAGAGCGCGGTCATGTAGGAAGCGAAAAACGCAATCAGCAGCAGCACGCCCAGCGCTACCCAGGGATGGACCACGGCGAAGATGATCTGGTGCCAGTGGCTGAGGGAAACCTCGCCCACCTCTTTCATGCCGCGGGAAAGAAGGGCATCCCCGGAGGCGCCGAAAATGACCACGCCCAGCAGCACTACGTACTTACGCAGGTTCACGCGCGATCCTAGGCGTTGGCCGGCTCCACTGCTTCGGTCTCCTCCGGCTGCGATACGCCGGACGCAGGTGGAACGGGTCCCGGTTTGCTGCGCTGTTCCTTCACCCAGCGCTGGCGCTGAGCGCGCAGCTTCAGGAAGGTCTTGGCTTCTTTGTAGAGCCGCTTGCGCTCGTAAGAGCTGAACACCGCCTTCTTGATAATGCGGAACACGGCGCGCGGCCGGAAGTAGTACTCGTCGTAGAAGCGGTGCACCGATTCCAGAATCTCGTCGCTGGAGAGTCCCGGATACTCGATGTGAGCCAGCTGGTGTCCGCCTTCGTCTACCATCTGCCGGTTGGACATGAAGCCATTTTTCACCGCGAAGTCGAACAACTCCGTGCCGGGATAGGCGTGGGCCACCGAGACCTGGATGGTTTCCACGTCCAGTTCTTTGGCGAAATCAATGGTCCGGCGCACCGTCTCACGCGTCTCGCCGGGCAGGCCGAGAATGAAATCACCGTGAATCACCAGCCCCAGCTTCCTGCAATCCTTGGTGAACTGGCGGGCGCGCTCTACGCTGGCGCCCTTCTTTATGTTCTTCAGAATCTGGGCATCGCCCGATTCATAGCCCACAATCAGCAGGCGGCAACCGGCCTCGCGCATGGCCTTCAGCGTCTCGTAATCGGTGGTGACGCGTGAAGTGCACGACCAGGTCAGGCCCAGCGGTTTCAGCTTCTGGCAAAGCTCGATGGTGCGCGCCTTTTGCAGGTTGAAGGTGTCGTCGTCGAAGAAGAACTCTTTCACCCAGGGCCAGTATTCTTTGGCCTTGGCCATCTCCGCCGCCACCTTGTCGGTGGAGCGCTTGCGCCAGGGATGCCCGCTCAGGGTCTGCGGCCACAGGCAGAAGGTGCACTGCGCCGGGCAGCCGCGCGTGGTGTAAAGCGACACGAACGGATGCAGCAGGAAGGGCACGTTATAGCGGCGCACATCCAGGTCGCGTTTGTAAATGTCGGTGACGTCGGGCAGCGCGTCCAGGTCGGTAATCTGCGGCCGGTCGGGATTGTGCACCACCGACCCGTTCTTGCGATAGGAAATGCCCAAAATCTCCTGCAGCGGCTTGCCTTGCGCGAACTCCACTACCGTGTGGTCGAATTCCTTGCGGGCCACAAAATCTATGGCCGCGCAGTCCCGCAGGGAGCGTTCAGGCAGCACCGACACGTGGGGCCCAACAAAACAGATTTTGATGTTCGGATTCGCCTGCTTGATTGCCTCCGACAGCCGGATATCGCCGGGGAAGCCTGGGGTGCTGGTGAACAGCACCAGGAATTCGTAATCTTTGGCGATGTTAATGGTCTCCTCGGCGGAGACGTGGTGGGGCGGCGCGTCCAGCAGTCGCGAACCCTCTAGCATGCCCGCCGGATACGCTAACCACACGGGATACCAGTAGGATTCGATTTCGCGAGTTGCTGGCCAGCGGGATCCGGCTCCTCCGTCGAAATTCTCAAAAGAGGGAGGGTTCAAGAACAGTGTTTTAAGAGGCATATATTGACTGGTTATGTATGTTAACACCCACTCTTTGGTTGCCGGATATTACATCTCCGGTTACAGCGTTAGCGGGCACAACCCTTCCCTCTCCGAAAGCGCCCAGCCTCGGGTGGGGGCACGGATCAAGCCAATTATAAAAATTTGACGCTACGCCTCGCTCTTGATTGTAACAATCCCTTTACGTTGAATTGTGTATTTGATGCATTGAGGAGCAGAAAAGCGGTACAGAAAGGCAACAGCTTCGATACTGTGCTTGTCACACGCCTTAAGTTGTTGATGCAGTAGAGAATAACTGCTGTTCCTGTTGGGGCCAAAGGGCGTCCTCACGGGTGATGAAAGGCCCATTTTTCCAGGTCCCCGGTGGCGCGCAAAAGCTGCAATTGCGCGCGCGCCAGTTCGAACTCGGCATCCATGAGTTGGGTGGAGCGCAGGTCGGCCTGGAACTGCGCATTCTGCAGCTCGCTCAGGGTAGCCGTGGCCGCCTGCATGCGTGTCTGCGCGGATTCCAGCCCCGACTGCGCCAGCTGGTTTTGCAGGTCGGCCACGTCACGCGCCGCCGCCGCCTGCTCTACCGCGCGCTGCAGGCGCAAGGTTTCCATGGACACCTGATCCTTGGCGGCCTGCGCGTCCTTGCGGGCTCGAATAGCATCGGCATCGGCTGCCTGGGCGGCCGCTTTCTGGGAAAAATTCAGAAAGGGAAAGCGAATGATCAACCCGAACGTTACGTTCTGGTTTTGAAAGGTATTGGGCTGGAAGAACTGGGCGAAGTCGGTGAATTTCGTGCTGATCAGCCCGTATTGCCCGGCGAAGTCTATGGAGGGCAGAAGACTGCGATGCTCCCCCTTAGCCTTGAGCAGTTGGGCCCGGGCCCGCTCTTCCGCCGCTGCTACCACATCGCTGGACTGCACTGCCGCCGACGTTGCCGCGCCTCCATCGGCTGGGGGATCGGGAGTGGGCAGCACCGGGATAGAGGTGCTGATCGTGGTAATGGATGGCACCGGCACGCCCGTCAACTGGGAAAGATGCGTGCGCAGCAGGTCCGCTGCGCCCTCCGCCTGGGCGATGCGCAAGCGCACTTCCGCGCCCGTCAGCCGCGCCTTGGTTTCGTCCACCTGGCTGTCAATGCCTTCCTTGACCCGCTGCAGGGTGGCATATTCGATGCCGTGCGTAAGGTCGCGCTGATGGCGCAGTACCTGTAATTCGTGCTCCCACTTGTCGAGTTCGGAGTAACTGAGGGCCGTATCGAGCATCACCTGGGAACGCTGATCGCGGTTCTGCGCCGCCGTGGCCCGCCACTCCGCCTTGGCCGCGCGCACGAATTCCCGCTGTGCCAGATTAAGAACCAGGGACTGCGAAGTGACATTGAAGATGGTGGGCGCCGAGCCTTCCAGGCTGAGCGGGAAGCCGTAGGCATAGCCTACCGTGGAACCCACCGTCACCTGGGGGATAAAGCTGTCGCGCGCTTCCAGGTAAGCCCCATAGGCGTGCATCTGGTCGGCGGTGCTGGCGCCGGTGGCGGTGCTATGTGCCAGGGCCAGCTGTATGGCGCGCTGCAAAGTGAAGTCCTGCCCGCGCGCCGGCGATGCCAGTGCCATGGCCACGCTGGCCGCCATCAGCCACTGCGCAAACTGCGTGGAAATAAAGCGCTTCATGCGTCACCTGCAGGTAGAAATGGGGAGAAGGCCGAGTATAACAAGATGCAGGGCGGGTCTTTCGGGTCGCGGCCCGGCTGCTGGGAAGACTCCAGATGGTTCAGCGGCTCACCCGCAGCAAGGCCTGCTGCGCCAGTGAGAAGTCGTGTGCCAGGGCCAGCGCGGCGCGGTATTCCTCGGCCGCCGCCTGCTTATCTCCCTGCTTTTCCAGAATTGAACCCAGCAGGTAGTGGGCCTGGAAAGGAGGGGCATCGGCCGAGGTGTGGTTGGAGTCCAGGTAGCGGCGCAAGAACTCAATAGCGCCGGGGAAGTTGCGTCCAGCGCGGAAGAGGATTTCCGCTGCGTCCACCCACACATCGCTGGCATTGATTTCTGCGGTGCTGGCGCGGTTGACGGCGTCTTCCATATCGTCCAGGCGTTCGCGGCGCCGGTAGAAGGAGGCCAGGGTGAGCCAATATTGCGCCTGGTTGCCGCTGGATTCGATGGCGGCGCGATACTCGCTTTCCGCCTGCGTCCAGTCGTGATCACGCTCCGCCAGGCTGGCCTTGACCCAGTGCGCGGCCCCGGGATCCATGCTGGAGAGGCGCTGGGCCTGGGCCCGCGCCTTATCCTTGCCCCCGCCCAGGAAGGCAGGCGCTTCCATGTAAAACTCGGCCAAGTCCGATTGCGCGGCCACATTGCGGGAGTCCAGCTGCACCGCTAGCTCGAATTCGCTGCGCACTTTGCGGGCCAGCGAGATCGCCGTCAGCCAGCTGGAGTGTTCCGCTTTTTCCCCGTAGGAGCGGCCCAGCCACAGGTGATAGTCGCTGTTGTCAGGGTCGAGGGCTACCGCCTTCCGGGCGGCGGATATGGCCCGGTCCCACTGTTGCAGGGAATAGTGCGCGCGGCAGAGCAGGTGATACGCCTGGGCGTCATTGGGCTGCGTCCGCAGGTGTTCGCGCAGGCTGGCTATGGCCACGTCTACCCGTCCTTCCGAGAGCAGCGATTGCGCCGCCATCTCCGCCATCGCGGAGCCGGAGGCCAGGCTTAAGGCCAGCGCCAGCAACAGAAATTTTCCTCGTGTCCACTTCATGCTCAAACTCGCAACTCTTTGTCTATTGTGAAGGACGCACCAGCATGCCGGCGCGCAGCGGCTGCCCATTGGTGGTGCCCAGCGCCACCTTGGCCTTGTCAGGCAGGCCGCTGATTTCGGCCTGAGTCAGGTTGGAAATGCCCACTTGCACCTCCCGCTGCTGCAGCTGGCCGTTTAAAACCTGAAACACCCATGCCTTACCGTCCATGCGCACTGCCTCCCGCGGCACCACCAGCACGTCGCGGTGCTCGGCGGTGATGATGGTCACGTTGACATTGGTGTTGGGCAGCAGGCGATCCCCCGGATTGGGCACCCGGCATACCACTTCTCCCACGTTCCGGGTCTGATACTTCACGATCTGTGCCGGCAGCCGCGTGACCGTGCCCAGCCACCGCCGTCCCGGCATGGCGTCCCAGGTGATGTCCACCCGCTGTCCTGGGGCCAGGCGCGCGATGTCGGGTTCATCCACAAACGAATGCACTTCCACCGTAGAGAGATCGGCCACTTGCACCAGAAGGTCCCCGGTATTTACAAATCCGCCGGCGTGCACGGGTAGGGAAAAGACCACACCCGCGCTGGGAGCCCGCACAATGGAATTGCGCAGCACGCTTTGCGCGGCGGCGTAGGCTTCCTGCCCTTCGTTTTGCTGGGCCTTTACTTCTTCCACCTGCGGACGGGAGTAGCGCGCCTTCAGCTTCTGCTGCAGCAGGTTGACCTGGGCGTCTGCGCGCTGCAGCTGGTTTTCGGCATCCCGCACCTCTCCCAGCGAGGCGGCGCCTTCTTTCTGCAGTCGGCGCATGGCGTCGAGATTGCGTTGCGCGCTATCGCGATCGGTGCGTGCCTTGACCAGCTCGGCTTGCGTGGTAAGAATCTCCTCCCGTGTGCCGCCCGCCTGAATGGCATCCATGGAGGCCTCGGCGGCGCGCAACTGGGCCAGGGCCTTGGCGGCTTCCGCCTGGGCCTCGCTGGTGTTCAGTTCCAGCAGCAGTTGACCCGCCTGTACGCGATCGCCCTCGCGGACCAGCACCCGTTTCACCAAAGCAGGAGCCGCCGCATGAGCCTCAAAAGGCAACACCGGCGTGATCTTGCCATTGGTGGTGATGACGGCGCGAATGTTGCCGCGGTTCACTTCCGCCATGCGCACCGGCACGTCGCTGCGCTGCAGGGAGATGAACGCCGCCAGCACGATCACTGCGGCGATGACCGCCAGGCCTATGATCCACACCCGATGCCGGGCGAAGAAGCTGGCGTGCGAATTGTTACTTGGTGACATGAAACTCTTTGCCAGCTATAACCTTACCACCTGCTAGCACCCAGGGTAACCATACCGGAAGCACGCTGGTAAT
>JBLMXE010000081.1:0-3453 GCA_050257615.1 Chlamydiota bacterium
CGCTTTGATTCGTATCAGGGCACGCCTTCAGGCGTACCGGCCCAGCGCCTCCTCAACTCCGGGCTTTAGCCCCTGCGGAATATTCTCGGGCGGCGATTCTTCCTTGCTGGCTCAGGCGATAAAGATGCCGCGGCGGCCGGCCTGCGCCGGAAGATTTTTCCCAGCGCTGCTCCAGCCAGCCTCCCTGTTGCAAGCGCGCCAGGATGGGGTAAAGCGTGCCCGACTTCAACCCAGTTTCGCGCAGCAGATCGTAGCCGTAGTGCCAGGACTGCGGCCGGTGCAGCAGAGCCGCGAGCACAATCAGTGTCTGAGGTGAGCGCCGCAGGCGAAGGGGCATCCAAGAAAGTCAATTTATATAGATTTGGGTGCATCCATTGTATTTCACGCTTTGCGAACCTGCATATGGGCTGCGCCGGCCCTTTTTAGCCGCGCCCGCCGCTTCCTTTGCGGTAAAATGGAATGTGATACCAGCCCATATCCGGCGCTGCCCTTGCAGTTTTCACCCGCAAGGCAAAACTCACCTTCATCACCCAGGCAGGCGGCCAGTTCCGGGCCGCTGGAGAGAAACAGCTTATGGCTCTGCACGATACTGCGGTTCCGCTGTGGCGTGCGCGAGTTGAAGATGTATTAATTACCGGGGAACTGCGGTATCGCGTCCCCAGGAGCGGTTCTTCCCTGGCCAAGACGCGGGCCAAGAACCGTCTTCTCAAAGAACTAGCCGCGGAAAAAGGCCGCCAGGCATTCATGGAGGCCCTGGCCCGCGCTGCGCGCGAGATTTGCCGGGCGGGAGCGGCCGGGGTCAGTATGCTGGTCCAGTCGCCGGAAGGTGCTCCTTTGCTTCGCTGGGAAACAGTGGTCGGATCACTTGCCCATCATGCCGGTATCACCAGCCCGCTCGATTGGAGCCCTTCCGGCGCCACTCTGGACCGCAAATCGCCACAACTCTTCCTCTATCCCGCCCGCTATTTTCATTATCTGAACCAGTTCCAGCCCGCCATTGTTGAAGGCCTGGTCGTTCCGATTTTCGTCAATGAAATGCCCTGGGGGACATTGTGGGTGGTCTCCCACGAAGAGCATCGCAATTTTGACCAGACGGATGCAGACGCCATGAGCAGTCTGGCCGCGTTCGCTTCCGGCATCCTGTGTTAAGGGCAGTTCTCGGTTCTCAGTTCTCGGTTCTCAGTTTGCGCAGTGCCTAGAAAAGGTTGTCGGTTCTCAGTTTGCGCAGCGCCGGAGGCGCGGGATAGTAAAGCCCAGGACGGAAGTCCTGGGTAGATTGGCCTCTAAAATCCGAGCCCCGTCGGGGCGGCACCGGACCTGCACCGGGGCCCTGCAGATGAACATGGGCAGGAAGGCTTCGTATCAGGGCATGACTTTCAGTCATGCCGCCCCCGGTCGCGCCCAGAGCCGGCCTCAGCCGCTGTGCCTTATCCGCAGCGCCTCAAGACGCATCACTAGCCGCTCTGATCGGCGCGACTGAAGTCACGCCCTCATACGAACCGGTCAGGACCTTTCCACCACGGGAACATGGGTGAACCAATGCCCAAGAACCCGATCTAAAGACCCGCCTCCTAATCTCGGCAACTCTGCCCGTCCCTTGACAATCCAATGCTTGCGGCCTGCTGCAGATGGAGACTAGAGTTTTCATGTCAGGCATAGCACTTGACTGCCGGGTGAGCCGCTATTGCCTGCGAGGCGGAATGTATGAAAAAGGTTCTGATCGTTATCGGCGTGGTCGTAGTGGTACTGGTGCTGGTGGCCATAGCCATTCCCTTCTTTATTGACGCTAACCAGTTCCGCCCGACGGTGGAAGCGCAATTGACTTCTGCGCTCGGCCGGCAGGTAAAAATTGGCAATCTCAGCCTGTCTCTGCTGCGTGGGCAGTTGGGCGCTTCCAACATCGCCATCGCCGACGACCCCGCTTTCAGCCGCAGCCCCTTTGTGCAGGCCCAGGCGCTGGACATCAGCGTGGAGATCATGCCGCTGATCTTTAACCGCGCCGTGCACGTGGAGTCGCTGACCCTGGAGAAGCCGCAGGTGGCGCTCATCCGCTCCGCCGCCGGCGCCTGGAATTTTTCCACCATCGGCCAGAGCAAGGGAAGTCAGCCGGCGGCGAGTCCGCCAAAAGGAAAGCAATCTGTGCCGGCCAAAACGGAGGCGAATGCAGGTTCCACCAGCGGCGGTGGCGCTGGGATGCCCGAAATCCAGATTCAGAAACTGGAAGTGGTGAACGGACGCATCCTGCTGGGATGGCAGGGCCGCCGTCCGCAGGCCTATGACGCCGTCAACCTGCGCGCCGATAACGTTTCCTACACTTCCCGCTTTCCCTTCACACTGTCCGCGAACATGCCGGGCGGCGGCAAGATGGATGTGAAAGGCGAAGCCGGGCCGGTGGACCGTAGCGACGCCTCGCGCACTCCTTTTTCGGCGCAGGCCAACATCACCCGCATGGACCTGGCTGCCAGCGGCTTTCTCGACCCCGGCGCCGGAATTGCCGGCGTGGTGGACTTCAAGGGAAATGTGAAATCCGACGGTAACCGAGCCCAGACCAAGGGAACAGTTACGGCTTCCAAACTCTGCCTGGTGAAAGGCTGCCGTCCCGCCAGCCAGCCCATCACCGTGGATTACGCTTCCGACTACGACTTGGCGCGCCAGACCGGTACGGTGGATAACACTCGCATTATCACCGGCAAAACCGCCGTGAATCTGGCCGGCGCCTACGACCTGCATGGCGCCTCGCCCCTGCTGCACATAAAAGTGAATGCGCCCAGCATTCCGGTGCAGGATGTGCAGGCTCTGCTGCCCTCCATGGGGGTCGTCCTGCCCGAGGGCGCTTCCTTCCAGAGCGGCAGCGGGGACGCGCACTTGTCAGCGGATGGGCCACTGAGCAATCTGGTCACTACGGGGAATGTGGCGGTCACAAACGCCAGGCTCGCCGGCTTCAACCTGGGCTCCAAGCTGGCGGTGCTCTCGGCTTTGTCCTCTGGCATCAACAAGGCGGCCACCGATACCGTTATTCAGACGTTAAGCTCCGGGGTGCGCATCGCGCCCGAGGGCATTGCGGCTAACAACTTGAAGTTGGTTGTGGCCGGCATCGGCACCCTGACGGGCAACGGGACCATTGCTTCCAACAGCGCCATGAATTTCAAGATGCTGCTGCAGGGTGGCGCCGGCAGCGCCGTGGAAAATGTGCTGGGCCGCGTCGGCGTGGGGAAAGCGGTGGCTGCCCGCGGCATCCCCTTCGCCATTCAAGGCACCACCTCGCGCCCCATTATCGTTCCCAACATCGGCGGCATGCTGGGAGCCAAGGCGGGCGCTGGCCAGTCGCAGCAGAATCCGGCGCAAGGCGTGGAGCAGATGCTGGGCAACATCCTGGGGAAAAAGAAGAAGCCGCAGTAGACGTGGGTAGCAATGATGCTTGTGTGGGGACGGGCTTTGCCCCGTCCAGGCGGG
>JBLMXE010000082.1:0-7666 GCA_050257615.1 Chlamydiota bacterium
TGCGCATCAACCCCGCCCAGCCGGGAAGCGCCAGAAGCTCGGCCTGAAGAAGCTCGGGCCACTCCGCTTCTGGCCAGAACTGACTGTCCAGATGATCCAGGACCGCGTCTGTCGCCGAAAAAAAAAGGCGCCCTTGCCGGGCAAATTCGGCGTCCAACCCGACCAGATACTTGGGGAAAATTGCGCCCTGCTGGGAAAATAGCGTCCGGACGCTCTCATAAAACCCCGAGCCGCGGTTCGGCATTGGCCAATATGCCGTGCCTTGATCCCAAAACACGGAGCAAAGCCGGATCAACCAGGGGTGAATCACGTCGTCCACTGGCCGGGCCGGAGCCGGTTCTTCTTCGTGAGCTACAGCACGGGCAAAGCAGGCGTCGAATAGCGCGCGCAGCGCGGCGCGCTGAAAATCTTTGGCCAAATCACCCTGTTCGGTGCGCCAGACAATGGTTGCCGCGTCGAACTCCCTTACTCCCGGCGTGATCATCGCCCGGCGTAGGGAACCCCGGCTCAGGCGGGCGAAGATCAGACCGTCGGGTTCCTGATCGAGGACGGCGTCCACATCCACCAACTGGATCCTTCCCCGGGCCAATTCGTCACGATAAGCCGCCTCGCTCATGTACGGTTCGGCGCCGAACAATTGGGCCGCTTGTATTACCGCTTCCTCGAAGGGCAGGTGTTCAAACGCGTGCAGCGTGTTGTGGTGAATGAAGACCCCAATTGGGCCCTGTTTTGGGAGCAGGTGCGCAGCCTTCTCAACTGCAGCATGCAGCCTGTCCAGTCGCGACTGCTCAGAGTGGCTGGGATCGGTCATCGAGTGCCGAGGCGAGTTTTCGGCTCCTCCCTGGCCGCTTCCTTCAACATGCTTACGGTGCTGCTGAGCTGAGCGTAAAAATAGCGGCGCAGGATATCGAGAACCTGGATCAGGGCATGATCACGGATCGAGTAGAAGACTTGATTGCCCGCTTTCCGGCTAACCACGATCTGTTTGGCCCGAAGAACTGCCAGATGTTGCGATGCGTTGGCCTGTTCGATATCGAGTTTTTCAATCAGTGTTCCAGCCGAAAGCTCGCCGTCCCGTAATAGCTCGACAATTGCAATCCGGGTGGGATTGGCGAGCCCCTGAAAGATGTCACTCTTGAACTGGCGCAGCGCGTCGCTCATAGGAGGAAATATATATTAAGTATATTCGAAAATACGAATATAGTCGAGGCCGGGCGTACGCGCGGTGGACCATGGACCTTTGGGAATCTATGCGGCGGCGTGTTCGCTGGCCGGCTCTCTGGCGGCTTCCGGGTGCGCGACTTCAAGCACGGAATCGAGCCTCGTCAGGTCGAGCACCTCGCGCACCCGAGCCGTCGGATTCACGAGTTGCAGGTCGAAGCCGAGGGCGTACCCCAGCGTTTGGAGAAATACCAGGAGCCCGAGGCCGCGAGCGTCAATTGCCTGTACCGCGGCTAAATCAACCATCACCAGGCGCTTGTCCGCCTCGGCGGCAACGGCGTCTTTCAGGGACTCCGCTTCGTGCCCGGCGACAATCCGGCCGAAGAGGCGCAAGACCGTGATATCTGCCATTTGTTCCGTAATGATCCGTAGCATGATGGCCTCCTCTCTCTGCCCTTCCTGCTTATACCTGTCCGGCGCGTTCGTTTGCCTGGTTAATTTCTTGTTACAACCCTGTACCCGCACTTAATAAGACGCGTGACTTGGCCTGAAGTCGACAGCTTCAGGTGATTTTTTGTGTCGAACTATCTGAGAATTCGGATGAGCGTGGGCGTGAAGCGTGTAAGTGGGTAACAGCACGCAAACAGGGCTAGGCCGTAGTCCCGAATCTTCCGTGCCGATTTGTTGACGATTGCCATTCCGGTGTCCGGCTACTTTTCGCTTCACGTCTTAAGACGCACCTGCGGGCGACAAAGTTTCAGAAACTTTTCTGATCAGGCAGAACGCTCGGCCCGGTGCGGCAGCCGGAGGTGGCGTCAGAAGGGGAAGCGCACGGACAAGAGCCAGTTGTGGTCATAGGCGTGGAAGCGGGTGGCGGCAATCTGCACGCCGCCGCCGAGGGCAAACCCCACCCGTCTCCATAAATGAAACTTGCCCATCATCAGCCCGGGGGAGACGAACACCTGTTTGTTCCCGGAGTTGCTGCCATTGGCCCACAAGGTGGAATTAATTTCTACTTCCGGCCAGAGCTTACCCAGCAGCTTGTATTGCAGGGTGGCATTCAGGCCGATGGGCGTGCCCAGGGTATCAAGGTCAGCGGTGGGCAGGGTGACGCCCGCCGTACCCTGAATGTCAAGGTTTCCCCAGCCTTTGCCCAAGGCAAGGGTGGGGGAGAAGGTGGCGTGGGGCGCGCCATTGGAATAAGAACCGGTGGGCGCGGTGGCGGCCAGAAAGGCGGTGACCACGTAATTGCCCTCGCGCTCGTTGGCGGCGGCCAGGCGGTACTTGAAGAGAAAGGCCATGTCGCCGAAGCCGTCCTGCGCCTCGGGGCTGTCGTGCGTGACATATGGAGGGGCGCTGATCAGCACCTCGCTGTGCTCGGTGGGGATGATTTCCAGGCCTTTGCCCAGGCCATAGTTGGCGGTGGTGGCGCTCCCCTTGGTTTGCCAGCCCAGATCGTAGCGGAACTGCTGCACCAGGCGCGGAGTGACGGTAAACAGGGGCGCCATCCACTGTGGCTGCGTGGAGCCGGCGCGCGAGGATATCTGCAGCCACTCCTGCACAATGCTGTCGTCAGTTTGCGCTGCGCTGTCCTGGGCTCCCGCTCTACCGCAGGCCAAACAAGCGATAGCGATAACAAGCACAAATCTCAATTCTTACTCCCGCAATAAATTTGCCGCGCACCGGCACAATAATGCTACTCGCCACGATGGTCCGCTTGCGCTCGTTTATTTTGGCCTGTCTGCGGCGGCTATCTGCCTAAACCTTACCTCCCCTGAATGTGACGATTTGTGGCTCTTGGGCTGCGAATCTGTTACTTTCTGCCAGTTCTCGCGTCAAACATATGTTGAAAGGCAAGCTGGCGGATGGGTGCCGGGAGCTATTCATGCTGATCAAGAAGTCCAGGGAAATTGCATCTTCAGAAATAACGCCTAAGGCCACATACCTGAACCGGCGGAAATTTCTGCTGGGCGCCTCGGCAGGGGTGGGAACGCTGCTGCTGGGCGGGCGCGTCCTGCGTGAAATAGCTTCGCCGAACACGGTGGCCTTGGCGAACACTAAGATTGAGGGCGTCCGCAACAGTCCCCTGAGCACCACGGGGGAAAAGCTCACGCCGTTAAAGGACATTGCCAACTACAACAATTACTACGAATTCAGCACCGATAAGTACGAGCCTGCGGGCTTGGCTAAGAATTTTCGCACTCGCCCCTGGACGGTGAAGGTGGAAGGCCTGGTGCACAAGCCACAGACCTTTGACGTGGACCAGATCATCCGCCTGAGTGCGCCGGAAGAACGCGTCTACCGCCACCGTTGCGTCGAGGGCTGGTCCATGGTGATTCCCTGGGTGGGCTTTCCCTTAAGCAAGCTGATTGAAATGGCGCAGCCCCTGGGCAAGGCGCGATTCGTGGAATTCACCACTATCTACGATCCCAAGCAGATGCCGGGCCAGAACCGGGGTGTGCTGCCTTGGCCCTATGTAGAGGGCCTGCGGCTGGACGAAGCCAGGCATCCGCTGGCCATCCTGGCCTTCGGGATGTACGGGGAGACCTTGCCCAACCAGGACGGCGCGCCCTTGCGCCTGGTCGTGCCCTGGAAATACGGGTTCAAGAGCATCAAAGCCATCGTAAAAATTCGGCTCTCCGATACTCAGCCCGCGAACACATGGAACAAAGTTGCGCCCGACGAGTATGGGTTCTACTCCAACGTCAATCCGGAAGTTGACCACCCGCGCTGGAGCCAGAAAACCGAGCGGCGCATCGGCGAATTTTTCAAACGGCCGACCCTGAAATTCAATGGCTACGGCGACCAGGTCGCATCCCTTTATACGGGCATGGACCTGCGGAAAAATTTCTAATGTCACGTCGAATCGCCATTCTCAAATTCATGCTGTTCCTGGGCTGCCTGGGACCGCTGGCCCGGCTCGCCTGGAAGGCCTTTCACGACGGGCTGGGCGCTAACCCCATCGAAGTCATCACTCACTCCACCGGCACCTGGACGCTCGTATTCCTGCTGGTCACGCTGAGCATCACCCCGCTGCGCAAACTCTCCGGGGTGCTCTGGTTGATCCGCTTACGCCGCATGTTGGGTCTGTTTGCCTTCTTTTATGGCGTGCTGCACTTCACCACCTACATCTGGCTGGACAAATTCTTTGACCTGCACGAGATGATGAGGGACGTCTACAAACGCCCCTTCATTACCGTTGGCTTGACGGCGTTTGTGCTGCTGATCCCCCTGGCGCTCACCTCGACCCAAGGCATGATCCGACGCCTGGGCCGGCGCTGGCAGATGCTGCACCGCCTCATCTATGTCACCGCCGCCCTGGGTGTCGTCCATTACATATGGTTGGTGAAGGCCGATCGGCGGGTACCGGAGATTTACGGCGGGATCCTTGCAGTTTTGCTGCTCTATCGCGCCATACAGCACCTTGCGACCCGGCCCAAAACTCGGATCGAGCGCCCTGCGCAAGACATGGTAGAGGTATAAGCTGTGTAGGAGGCCGCATGTGACCAGGCTCGGCTGCTGGCACGTAAGCCCGCCCAGTATTGCTGCCGATCCAGTCGAGTCAGTGTTTCCCGGGCCGATCCAGCTTTGTGAACATGCGCGGGTCATATATCAGCGACTCCAGGTCACCTGTCACGATCCGCCTGAACTCTGGATGTCCCGGGTTGAGCAGCCAGTTATGCTCACGAGGGACGAGAACAGATGGCACGATCACCAAGCAGTGCTTCTTCCGCTCAGCGAATTCGTCGCCCACCTGGGCAAGCTCCGCCGGCGCTGCGGGATCACGCCAATTTGCCGGTAGCTGGCTGATGTCTACCGTCTCTCGGCTCAAGTCATCTGGTATCTCGGCAATGGCCACAACCAGGTCGGTCGGCGGGTCATCTTTATCAACGTGGACGAAATACTCTAGCAGGGCGAGCGACTGGTGCTCAGAGGTATAGCTGAGGCGAACACCGGGGCTCGACCAGCGTCCCCCATAACGGTAGGCCCCTTCGCCATCGAAGGGAGTGCGGGCATACTTCTTACGAAGGACCCGATACACCTGTCTCAACTGATCCCGCCGTAGGCAACCCGGCCGAGGATGTTCTCGACTTGGCGCGCGCCCAATTCTGTATCCAGGGCCGCCACGGGAGCGATGCCACCAAGCGCTTGGTTGGGACGCTTCAGCCAGCGGATCGCCCGCTCATGGTCGCCAAGAAACTCGTCAGCCAGGGCCACAATCCGCGCCAGTCGGTAAAGCCGGTCGGACTCATAGCGGGCCAGCCGGCCGGTGCGACCGCGGCGCTGCAAACTCCGTGGAGACAAGTCCAGCGCCTTGGCCAACTCCTTCAGGCTCAGTCCGGAAGCGCGCATCAACTCCCGAACCACAGCATGAGGGAAGCCCTGCCGAATTGCTTCTCGCAGGTCCTGCTCGGTGTCCAAAGTTCGCCCGAGCGTCTGCTTGCCCCCCAGTTCTTCGACGACGGCTTGAAGCTGTCTCGCCATTTGTCGCTTATGATAGCGACAAATGGCACCTACTGTCAAACCTGGAATACCGGAGCAGGCGCGGCTCTGCTTTTGCGTCCCCTCAACCTTTAAGCCGAGCTGCCGAAACACTCCCGCAGCTCAGCTGGGCTGACCGATCTCACATTTTGCCGTGACCGGCCTCACTGTAAGTTCCCTGACAGTCGTGGATACTACATGAAGTCCTCGAATCCGCTCGCGACAGTAACGGCGTAGAGGGCAGTTGACGTCCTTGTTTTCTGTTCGCGTTGCCGCCCACCGCGGCAGTGCGGCTCCACGCTTAAGCACAAACCGGCGCCAGAATAGGGGCAGTGATGACAAAGCAGATTTCGCCCCCAACTGAAGGACGAGCTGCGTATCTGGAAGGTCTGGTCAGGCAGGCCAAAACCGCGGCGGCTGTCTTCACGCAATACACGCAGGATGACGTTGACCGTATTGTCAGGGCCATGGTGCTGGCCGGGCTGGAACAAGCCCAGCATCTGGCGCGCCTGGCCATTGAGGAGACAAAGCTCGGGGTCCTGGAGGATAAGGTCATCAAGAACATGGTGGCCACCGAATTTGTCTACAACTACATCCGGGATAAAGCGACAGTCGGCACCATACGCGAGTTTCCGGAGCGCGGTCTGGTGGAAGTTGCCGAGCCCATCGGCGTCATCTTCTCGCTGATCCCGATCACGAACCCTACCTCGACCGCCCTCTTCAAATGCATCATGGCCATCAAGACGCGAAATGCGGTGATTTTCAGTCCTCACCCCAGTGCCTGGCGTTGCTCCTCGGAAGCGGTACGCATCATGTCTGAGACGGTGGTTAAGCACGGAGCGCCAGAAGGAGTTTTCAGCTGCCTGGAGGCGCACACCCTCGACGACAATGCTTACCTCATGCACCACAAGGACGTCGCACTCATTGACGCCACCGGCGGGCCGGGCGCCGTGAAGGCCGCTTATAGCTCGGGGAAACCCGCCTTGGGGGTGGGATCAGGGAACACGCCTGTCTATCTGGAGAAGTCCGCCGATCTGAACATGGCGGTGGTGGACATCATCGTTTCCAAAACCTTTGATAATGGCACGATCTGCGCTTCCGAGCAGACAGTGGTGGTTGATGACGAAATCTATGATCTGGCAATGAAGAAATTTGCCGAGCTGGGAGCGCATATCTGTTCGGAAAAAGAAGCAGAGCTTCTGGGACGGAACCTGGTGGACCTGCAAACCGGATACATGCAGGCCATCGCCGTGGGACAGAAAGCTGGCGATATCGCCCGCGTAGCCGGGTTGGCGGTGAAGGCCGGCACCAAGCTCCTGATTGCCCCCATTCACGGAGTAGGACGGGAGCATCCCCTTTCGGTCGAGAAACTCTGTCCGGTGCTCTCGGTGTATCGCGCTAAGTCAGCCGAGGAGGCGTTAAGAGTGTGCGTGGATGTGAATCACGCCAGCGGGCTGGGACATACGGCGGTGATTTTTTCGCGCAATGAACCAATCATCCGGAAGTTCAGCGAAGTCATTAATGCCGGACGCATCATTGTTAATGCTCCCGGTTCTATCGGAGCGCTGGGCGGGGTTTACAACGACATGGTGCCCACCTTCTCCTTCGGATGCGGCACCGGCGGCGGCAACAGCACGACCGACAATGTGAATATCTACCATTATCTGAACATCAAACGCCAGGCCCGGAGAACGCCGGCCCATACCTGGTTCCGAATCCCCAACCAGATTTATTTTAATCTTAACGCGGTGGAGAACGCCCGCCAGTTTCCCTCGCGTTCCACTGTGATCATTACCAATCCCGCGCTGGAGCAGATCGGCCACGTGGATATAGTCCGCCGCTATCTTCCACCAGAAACCGTGGTTCATGTGTCGGTCATTCCCGACGCCGAGCCGGAGATGAAAGTGATCGCGCAGGGGGCGGAGGCGCTCAGCTTTTACCGCGCGGATCAGATCATCGCCCTGGGCGGCGGCTCCATGATTGATGCCGCCAAGATCATGAAACTTAAGTACGAATCGCCGGA
>JBLMXE010000083.1:0-12640 GCA_050257615.1 Chlamydiota bacterium
TGAATGGAGAACCATGGCAGGTAGCGGGCAATGGGCTGCTGCGGATCAAACTTGCCTTGCTCGTGCAGTTGCAGCAGAGAGATGGCGGTGAACGATTTAGAGATGGAGCCAATCTCGAACAGCGTTTCCCGTGTTATCGGAACTTTGCTCTTGACGTCAGCATAGCCGTAGGTCGTGACGCGAAGAAGTCCGTTGCGGTCAGTAAGGGCGAGGGCGAGACCCGGTATCTGCTCCGCTTTCATCTGGCGGGCGACGTAGGCGTCAATCAGTTTGTAGGCGGCGTCCAGATTGGGTTGGGCTGGCTGCTGCCCTCCCAGGGTCGCGGTCAGCAAACACCAAGCGATTATCAGGCAAACAGTCCGCATGTTTTTCTCCGGAAAAGAAACGGAGATTATCTAATCGCGGCGACGGAGGCAAGCAGAGAGGTCCCGCCAAAGCGATCCGGCTGGCGGCGCGGCTTAATGCGAAGCGGAGTTTGCCGGGTATTTCAGGCGGAAGCAGCCTCACCCTCGATGATTCTGGCGACTACCGCCACCAACTGGCCGGGGTCGGGCTCAATCTGAAAATCGGCGGCCAGCGCGGGTTCCTCGCCCATCCGTTTCAAGGCGACGACCGGGGCGAGGCTATGGGCGCGGAACGCGGCAATGAGAGCATTTTTTTCGGCGCTCGGGATGGAGTGGCCCAGCACAAACAGATCGAAGCGTGCGCCGTGGTTGCAGCGCTGCAGGGCCTGCTGAAAATCGGAGGCGGAGACCACCTCGCACCCAAGACTTTCCAGGAGCAACTGGCGGCTGCTCAACAGAGCCAAATCGTAGGAAACGGATAGGATTCGGGTCATGACTGCCAACTCACCCGTGCGTGAGGCTCACGCTACACCCGGGCGAGTAGCGGCGCAAGCCTTTTATATTGTTTCACTTAACCATTCATGCAATCATTATTTATCTAACGATATCAAACTAGTAATACCAGGTTTTAATTCCCTCCGGGAGCACGCGCGAACCATTCGCGCCCGCGAGGAAGGAGGCAACATCCCGGAGAAAGGCGGCAGCCAGCCGTCTCAAAGTGATCCTCGCCAACGCTGAATCCTGAGCTGAAGGGGCGGCCACGGTGCTACAATTTCAGGGAATTTAAGATCAGCAGTATGGCGAATTGCAAGTTGCCCAATTGGCGAGTTTCTCCGGTGCTCGCCCTACAGCCATTCGATTTGCGTGAACCTGCCCAAAGCCTGAGCTAAGGGCAAGCCTTTTTCAAATCCAGCGAGGTCAACATGGAACACGCTCGAGCCGGCCTGCAGAAGATAGTTGCTGATTCCTTACGGCGCGCCCCTGCCGAAGAGGCCGCGGTGCTGGCATGGCCGCTGGTCTGCGGTACGGCAGTGGCCGATAAGACCCAGGCCCTGGACATTGATGACGGGGTGTTGCGGGTGCAGGTGCCCGACGCCGCCTGGCGAGCCCAGCTTTTGGGCCTGGCTCCGCAGTACCTGGCGGCAGTCAATCAGTTCACCAGCCATAACGTTCGCCGCATCAACTTCGTGCTCCCGGAAGAGATGCGGCCCAGAGCACAATCGTAGGCGGGCGCTTTCCGGTTCATTTACACTCTGAAGAGATTTCAAGGCTTCCCAGGTTTCAAGGTTTCCGGCAGAATGCATGCTGCAAACTGAAACCTGCGAAACCTTGAAACTTTAAAACCTGAAACTCTGAAACCTGCTTCGGCACCCGAACCCCTGCAAAGCGATATGAAAGTCACCGAATCCGACGTGGCGCACGTCGCCGAACTGGCCAATCTGGAGCTCACCCCCGAAGAGCGGGCCCGCATGCTCAAGGATCTGAACTCGATCCTGGAGTACGTGGACCGGCTCAACCAGTTGGGCACCAGCGACGTTCCGCCCATGGCCCAGGTTTCCGACCGTTACGGGGTGGATCAGGCCAGGACCGGCACGGCACGCTTCGCCTACGCCTCGCGAGAAGATGTTTTGCACGGGCTACGCCCGTCTCTGGACCGGCAGCAGGCGGTAGGCGTGGCTCCCAAGAGCGATGGAAGCTTCTTTGAGGTGCCGAAGGTGATTGAGAAGTAACAGTTACTAGCCAGGTTTAAAGGTTTCGCAGGTTTCAAGGTTTCAAAAGTGGCCTGCTGCCAGCCCGAAACTTTGAAACCCTGAAACTTTGAAACTTGGGTTTTGAAACTCGAAACTTGAAACTCGAAACTTGGGACTGCATTGAACCGCCTCGACCTAGCCCCTCTCACCGTCGAATCCGCGCGCACCGCCGTGCAGGAGCGCCAGACCACCGCTACCGCGCTGGTTGAAAGCTTCTTCCACAAGATCGAGAAGGAAGACGGGGAAGTCCATGCCTACCTGCATCTTTCGCGGGAGCGGGCGCTGGCGCAGGCGGCACACATAGACGCGCTGGCCGACAAGGGCGAGCCCCTGCCTCCTTTGGGCGGCGTGCCCGTGGCCATTAAGGACGTAATGACGACCAGCGGCGTGCGCACCACCGCCGGCTCAAAAATTCTGGAGAACTTTGTGCCCTCCTATGACTGCACCGCGGTGGCGCGCCTGGAAGCGGCAGGGGCGGTGGTGCTGGGCAAAACCAACTGTGACGAGTTTGCTATGGGCTCCTCCAACGAAAATTCCGCCTACGGTCCGGTGCGCAACCCGAGGGACAAGAGCCGGGTACCGGGCGGGTCTTCAGGGGGCTCGGCGGCGGCGGTAGCGGCAGGCACGGCGGTGGCGGCTCTGGGCTCCGACACTGGCGGATCTATCCGCCAGCCCGCTTCCTTCTGCGGCGTGGTCGGCCTGATGCCCACCTATGGGCGCGTCTCCCGCTATGGCCTGATCGCCTTCGCCTCGTCGCTCGACCACATCGGGCCGATCACAAAAACGGTGAAGGACGCCACCTTGCTGCTGCGCACCATCGCCGGGCGCGATCCCATGGACTCCACCTCTGCCGATGTGCCGGTTCCGGACTACACCCAGGAAATTGGCCGTCCGGTGAAAGGGCTGCGCCTGGGGGTGCCCAAGGAATATTTCGGCGAAGGCTTGGATCCTGAGGTGCGCCCCGCTGTCGAAGCCGCCATTCAGACGCTGGCTGAGAAGTGCGGCTGCGAGATTGTGCCCATTTCCCTGCCCCACACCGAATATGCCATTCCGACCTACTATTTGATCGCCACCGCCGAGGCGTCCTCCAACCTGGCGCGTTACGACGGCGTGCGCTACGGTTTTCGCGCCAGTGGTGCGGGCACGCTCTCTGATATGTATCGCCGCACCCGCGACCAGGGCTTCGGCGCCGAGGTGAAGCGCCGCATCACGCTGGGGACTTACGCCCTCAGCGCCGGCTACTACGACGCCTACTACCTGAAGGCGCAGAAAGTGCGCACCCTGCTGGCTCGCGACTTCGAGCAGGCCTTCGAAAAGGTGGACGCCATTGTGACCCCCACCAGCCCCACTCCTGCCTTCAGGCTGGGCGAGAAGGTGGACGATCCCCTGGCCATGTACCTGGCCGATATCTTCACCGTGGTCGCCGACCTGGTGGGCATTCCCGGAATCTCCGTCCCCTGCGGCGAAACTCGTGATGGGCTGCCGATAGGCCTGCAGGTCCTGGGCAAGCACTTCGACGAAGGCGCCATCCTGCGCATCGCCCACGCTTACGAGCACGCCCGCGCGGCCTGAAGCCGGCCTGACAACCCTTCTCATTGGCCCGTGCCAGTAACCTTCAACACCTGCGGACTGAAGCCGCTGCCGCTGTAGGTGATGGTCACCACCCCTTGAATTGTTCCCGTCTTGCTGGGAGTGAAGCTCACGGCGAATTTGCACTTGCCGAGACCGGCGAGGGTGGTACCACAGCCGCTTGTAATCCCGGTATCCACGGTAAAGTCGCCGCTCGGATCGAACGCAATATTCACCCCGCTGCTCAAATTGTTGGTGAGCGTCACAATCTTTTCCGCGCTGGTAGTGCCCACCGTCTGAGCGGAGAAAGTCAGGCTGGCAGGAGCAAAAGTCAAAGGCAGGGCGCCGGTGCCGGAGAGGTTGTAAATCTGCGGGCTGACCGCGGCGTTATCCGCGATGACCACGGCCCCCTTGATGCCGCCATTGAGGCTCGGGCTGAAGGTCGCAGTAAAGGTGCACTTGCCGCCCGCGGCGGCCAGGGTCGCCCCCGGACAGGGCGTAGTCCCACTCCCCTGCGCCGAAAAGCTACCGCTGGTGGGTAAGCTGCCGGTAAGGGTTACGGCTGAGGCGCTGTTATTGGTGATGGTCACCGTTCTGGCCAGGCTGGTGGTGCTCAGCAGTTGCGCCGCAAAGGCCAGGCTGGCTGGGGAGAAGCTCAGGGGCGAGGTCGCGCCACCGGTGCCCGTGCCGGAAAGCGACACCTCCTGCGGACTAAAGCTGTCGGAGTAGGTGACGGTGAGTGCGCCGTTGGTAGCCGCGTTTTGACTGGGCGTGAAGCTCACACTCAGCGTGCATTTGGTTTTAGCGCCCAGAGTACTGCCGCAGGGAGTCGTCCCGCCTGGGTTGGCGGCATAGTCGGCGCTGGCGGCATAGGCGATACTCAGAGGCGCGCCGGAGTTGTTAGTCAGGGTGACTATTTTCGCGGCCGTGGTCGTGCCCACCGTAACCGTGCCGAAGCCAATGCTGGTAGGAGAAAGGGACAGCGGGGCCAGCCCGGTGCCGGAAAGGTTCACCATCTGCGGGTTGTTGGTCGCATTGTCAGAAATGGTGATTTCTCCTGGAATCGCGCCCGGCACGGAAGGAGCGAAGGTCACGGATATCTTGCAGGCGGTGTTGGCGGCCAGCGTGGAGGGGCTGACGGGACAGTTGTCGGCTTCCAGGTAATCACCGCTGGGGACAATGGGCGAAAGCAACAGTCCGGCTGTGCCGGAGTTGGTCAGAGTTACGGTTTTCGCATTGCTGGTGGTGCCCAGCAGTTGTCCGCCGAAGCCGAGGCTGGCGGGCGAAAGAGTTACAACCGGCGTGCCGGCCACAGCGTTAAAAGTTGCCGTGACCGCCTGGCTGGAGTTCATGGTAACCGTGCACGTGCCGGTTCCGGAGCAGGCGCCGCTCCAGCCCGCGAAGGTTGACCCCGAGGCCGCGCTGGCCGTAAGCGTCACCGATTGGCCGTTGGCGAAATTGGCCGAACACGCGCTCGGGCAGTTAATGCCCGCCGGATTGCTGGTCGCGGTACCGCTGCCGGTGCCGGCCAGGCTTACGGTCAGAGGGAAGCTGGGTCCGCTGGCGATACTCACCGTATCCACGGCAAAATCCGAGCAAATGCCAGTGCAACTGGTCAGGCTAAAGGTCACGGAAGTGATGTTGGGTGCGGTCTGATCGCTCACGCCGATGTAGGTGGCATCGCCATTGGAGTCGCTGGCTACGCTAAAGGAGCCGAGCAAAGTCGTCCCATTGAAAGCCTGAATCTGGGCCGTAAACGGCCCCGCTCCGTCGGCCTGAATCAGGGCGCCGGCGCCAGAGACGCCCTGGGCAAAAGTGAGCGTTAGCGGGCCATTTCCGCCGTTGCCGGCATCGGAAGTCCAAACAAGAGTGTGGCCGCTGGAGAAGCCGGTTCCCGTCCAGCTGCAGGGAGTGGCAGGGCAGACGACGGAAGTCAGGCTGTTGGCCGCCGTCAGACCAACGCTAATGCCCATGCCCAGGCTGGAAGTGGCGACAAAGGCGGAGGAGAGAGTAGTCGCATCGGTTCCCAGTTGTGCCCAGGCCACCGAATCATTCGCTCCCTGAGCGGCGGCGCTGGTGACTACCACCAGCGAATCCCCGAGCAGGGGCGCGGCCCCCAGCAGGACCAGCAAAACGCACACACCAACAGCGGCAGTGGCCCGACCCATCATGAGACCCCGGCCAGAACGGACATAGCTCTTGCGCTCACGCATAAGTGGCCTCAGCAAACCGGCCCCGCGCTCGCGGTAAATGTTCCATTATCAGAGTATTTTCCTCCGGTCCCTAGCGACGGAGACTGGCGGAAAAACCAGGAGAAGAACACCAGTTCCTGCAGCGTGTAGTTGAAATTGTTCATGGTGACCTGGGGCAAGTCGGTGCCGGTGAGCGGGTCTCCATCCTCCAGGTTGTTTTGGCAACCCACCACTTGTCCGGTGTTGCCCCAGGCAGGAGTGGGATTGGTGCCGACAGGATCATCCATCCACTCCCCTACTTCGTGAGAAAGCACGGAGACGTCACCCAGGTACAAGCCGGAGTTGTCGAAGTCGCTGACGATATATGTCTGCAACACGCCGGAAGGCGTGTAAGCGCTGTGGTAGCCCAGGATGCCACAAGGGATGTTGTTGGGGTCGTAGGGATCGCACATATTGACACTATCGAAAAGGAAGATGGGGATGGTGTTGGGCGCAACCCCCTGCGCCGCCAGATTGGGCAGCAACGTATTCTCTACCAGCGAGTCGAACCAGTTGATGTCAATGTCGCCCCAGGTACAGAAGAAAATGCCGAGGTTGGTGGCGCCCCCATCAGCCGCCGGAACAGTTACGTTCACCGCCGGCAAAGTGGTCGGGTTAAGCAGTGTATGGTAGCGGTTTCCCGTGGGCGAGACATTGGTCCAGAAGTTGGCGCGCTGGAAGGCGTCAATGTACTGCGTATTGCCCACACTGACGCCATTCAGATTAAAGGCCGCGTTCTGGAATATCGGCGAATTGGCGATCACGCTGGCGACGGCGAGATTATTGAGGCAGGGATTGGGAGCTGTGGGATCCAGCACCGTCCCATCCGAGAACTTCATAATCACCGGTATCAGGTAAGCCTGCACGCTGGTGGAACGGAAGCCATGGGCGAATGGACTGCGGCCGACCATAGAGCCCGAGTAGCTCAGGCCGTCCACAGACGAAACCAGCGAGTAATTCCACAAGGGAATAGTGGTACCGGTGGTGGACTGGGTCTGGATCGCCGGCATCAGTGCCTTGGCGTTCTTCAGAGGCCGGACCACAGACTTGCCTTTGCGGCGCTGCGGACGTGAGCCTGATTGCCCAGCCTGCGCTGTAGCGGCGGTCAGGGAGCAGAGCGCAATCGTGATGCACAGATACCAGCGATAAAGCCGCATACCCAGCCTCCGCTGAGGAGCCACTTCCTTCAGTTCTTGGAAAGCTATCGCAATGTGGCCGAAATCAGGCGGTGCGGATAAGGGGGGAGAACCGCACCGTGAGCTACAAAGTGGGGCAGATTATGCCCTTGGAACGGGCACACGTCAATCGTGGATAGAACCTTATCGCGGCTGCTATTTACTGTTTTGCTATCACTCCGGAAAAGTCAGGGTTATTTACTTTGCAGCCGGAGCTGCCCCGTGGGGGGAAATGGTAAACTCCACCGGCTTTCCGCTGCGCGGCTGGAAGCTGACGCGGGCGGGATTGCGCTGCCAGGCGGGGGCCGGACATTCGGAATCCGGCGTATTGGAGTTGGCGGCCGCCCCTAAGTCTTGATGGATGATGGGCCTTTTGCGCCCCAACTGGGCCACCACGGCGTACACCTTTTCCGCATCGTCGGAAATCCCGCAATAAGCCACATAATCGCGATACCAGCTGGCCACGGAGTAAAAGGGGTCGAAATCGGGCAACTTGAGCTCAGAGACGCGGCCGCTGCTACGGTCCACCAGCAGCCAACCGCCGCGCTGCCATTTCCAGTGCGGAACCTTGTTGGCATCCTGGGGGAGCCGGTCGTTCAGGCGGTAGGCGCGGCGAACCACGAATTGCCGGTCGGTAATGTCGTAGGACTGCCCCAGGGTGAATTCTCTCACCTGTCCGTCCACGTACAAAGCGCGCACGTTTATCGGCTGCACCTTGTCATCAGTGGGCCCAACGAACCATTTGACAGGCAACCACTTACCCCAGATGATCTGGTGCTGCCGAGCCAGTGCCGGTGTCGCAACCAGCAAAAGAAGCAAAGCATAATGCGGTACTCGGCCCATAATGAAAGCCTAATCCGGGAAAAGTATCCGAGGCAAGCACCAGGGTGCGCTACTTGACGTTTGGCAAGTCTGCCCGCTTGGACTTACAATGCGATGGTAAGCGGTCCACGGTCATGAGGTTCTCCCCGCCCCTGGATGCAACCAATCTGCTGCTCTCTTCCTCCCAACAGGAAATGCCTGAATTGCTGTCGCGGCGTACAGCCACCATCCTGGTGGTGGACGACAATGCCGATAATGCCTTATTAATGAGAGAGTTACTGACCGGCAAGGGCTATGAGGTGGTGGTCGCACTGCAGGTGGAACAGGCCGAGCAGAAGATTCGCCAGCATCATCCCGATCTGATCCTGCTGGATGTGGTGATGCCCGGTAAATCGGGCTACGAACTGTGCCGGGAATTGAAAGACGACCCCGCCACGCGCCTGATCCCGGTGGTCATGATCACGGGCCTGACCGACCGGGAAGATAAAGTACGGGGCATAGAGGCCGGAGCCGACGACTTCCTGAACAAGCCCATCTTCCCGGAAGAGCTTTTTGCCCGGGTCAAGTCGCTGCTCAAGCTGAAGGAATTCACCGATGAACTGGAAAACGCCGAGGCGGTGCTCTGCACCCTGGGCCGGAGCGTGGAGGCGCGCGATCCGTACACCGAGGGTCACTGCGAACGCCTGTCACGTTATGCCGGCGACCTCGGCCGCCGCCTGGGTCTGGATGAGGCTTCCATCGTGGCCCTACGCCGCGGCGGCTACCTGCATGATTTGGGCAAAATCAACGTACCGGATGAGATTTTGAAGAAGGGCGCCAATCTTTCCCCGGAAGAATGGGAAGTCATGAAGAAGCACCCCATTACCGGGGAAAATATCTGCAAGCCGCTGAAATCGTTGCGCCTGGTGCTCCCGATTATCCGCCATCATCACGAGCACTGGAACGGCACCGGCTATCCCGATGGCTTAGCCGGGCGCCAGATTCCGCTCCTCTCCCGCATCCTGCAGGTAGTGGACGTTTACGATGCCCTGCGCACAGAGCGGCCCTACAAGTCCGCCCTCACCCACGAGGAAGCTTTCCGGACCATGCAGGAAGAAGCCAGGGCAGGACTCTGGGATGGCGATCTGGTGGCGGAATTCTTCCATATGCTAGCCGCCCAGGCCCAGGTAGCGTAGTTCCGGCAGCATCTCCCGACTTCCCGACATCTATGCATTCATGACGGGGCGCGGCTTTCGCAATCGCCGAAGGAGCAGTACCATCAAGGCAGGATTGGAGACACTCTTAGCGGCAAGCGCGGTGACGACTCTGAGCGAAACACCCAGCTTTAGCATCATCATTCCGGCCTACAACGAGGGCCAGCGCATTACGGCCACGCTGGACAAAGTGTTGGCCTACATGGAGCAGCAGGGCTGGAATGCGGAAGTCATCGTTGTGGATGACGGCTCGCGCGACGATACGCCCGCCATCGTCCGCGGCTACGCCCAACGGCACCCGGCGGTCCGCCTGCTGCAGAATCCCGGCAACCGTGGCAAGGGCTACAGCGTGCGCCATGGAATGCTGAGCGCGCGCGGCAGCCTGCTGCTGTTCAGCGATGCTGACCTCTCCTCGCCCATCCAGGAGGCCGACAAACTCTTCGCCGCGCTCGCTAATGGGGCAGAGGTGGCGATCGGCTCACGCTGGCTGCGCAGCGAGCTGCAAACCGAACGCCAGCCCTTCTACCGCCAGCTGTTTGGACGCGTCTTCAACCTGCACTTGCGGGTGCTGCTGGGCTTGAAGTTCAAGGACACGCAATGCGGTTTCAAAGCTTTCACCGCCCGCGCCGCCCAGACCCTGTTTCCCCGGCAGAAAATCGAGCGCTGGGGCTTCGATCCCGAGTTGCTGTTTCTGGCGCGCAAATTCCGCCTGCCGGTGCGCGAGATCGCCGTAGAGTGGGCGCACGACAACCGCAGCAAAATGAGCTACCTGAAAGACGGCCTGCACATGGGAGTGGAAACCTTGCGGGTGCGCTGGTACTCGCTGACCGGGCGGTACGCTCAGCCGGACCGACAGGCGGCTCTCAGCGAGTCTACCCCGGAGACTTCAAGCGAAAGGGCTCAGTCGGGATAGAACGGCTCCTGAAACTCAAGTTCGGATATCGGCGCCAAGAATCCCATGCGCAAAGACAAAAAGAAGGATAAGTTGTGCCAGTAATGGCGGAATCCGATTGTTCTATTTACATGATCTCAGCATGTTGTGATATTGGTCACAGACAACGGTCCGGCAAACCGTCAGAATCCGCTTGACCTGCAGTAACTGAATTTCTCCCACTTCTCTTCGCTCATGCTCGCTGTTCAGCGCAGGCTAAAGCCGAGGCCTCCTGCAACGGGGCCACCTGGCAAGTTCTCATTCCCCCCGCAGAGGAGCCGCTATGCGCGCACTAGCTGCAATCTGGGCTGCCCTGCTTTGCCTGAACGTGAGTGCACCGTCGCAAACCACAAATCCGATTCCTGCTAGCCACGCAGCCGATTCGCCGGCGAGCGGCGTAAATCTCATACAGCACATTGTTTTCATCGTGCGAGAAAATCGCACTTTTGACAGCTATTTCGGCACGTTTCCCGGCGCCAATGGAGCCACCTCCGGCAAGATTTCAACCGGCCAGGTAATACCCATCATCCACCAGTCGGACCGTACTCCCAGGGACATTGACCACGGCTGGGTTGCAGCCAAACAGGCAATGAACAACGGGCAGATGGACCGATTCAATTTGATCGGAGGCGCCAATAACAACGGTGATTACCTGGCTTATAGCCAGATGTGGCAGGCTGACATCCCAAACTACTGGGCGTACGCACAGAATTTCGTACTGGCCGACAATACGTTCTCTTCGCTGCGCGGCCCAAGTTTTCCCAATCATCTTTATACGGTTGCCGCACAGTCCGGCGGAGTGATCAGCAACGGCAGCGGCGGCGCGCCGGGCTGCGATGCACCGCCTAACGCCACTGTGCAGGTACTGGATGCCGGTACAGGAACGATCACCAACGTGTATCCGTGCTTCGATTTCGCCACTCTGGCAGACAGCCTGCAAGCCGCCGGCCTGACCTGGAAATATTACACGCCGAGTCGCGCTCAACTGGGAACGGGCGCTCTCTGGTCCTCACTGGATGCCATCAACCACATTCGCAACAGTTCCCTTTGGACCACCAATGTTCCTAATCACGCCACTTTCGTGAGCGATGCCACGAATGGAAATTTGGCGAACTTCAACTGGCTCATCAGCACCAGCCCACAGAGTGAGCATCCGCCGGCGTCGGTCTGTGCCGGCGAGAACTGGACCGTGCAGCAAATCAACGCCATCATGCAGGGACCGGATTGGAATTCGACGGCCATCTTTCTTACCTGGGATGACTTCGGCGGCTTTTACGATCATGCGACGCCACCCCAACCAGACGCATATGGCCTTGGACCGCGCGTGCCCCTGATAATTATTTCTCCCTATGCAAAACAGGGATATGTATCTCACACACTTTACGAATTCTCCTCCGTCCTGAAATTCGCCGAGGAAGCCTTTAATCTGCAGCCGCTGACAGAGCGCGATGCGGCAGCCAACGACATACTGGACAGCTTCGACTTCGAACAACAGCCGCGGCCGCCGCTGCTGCTGAGCCCTCGCTCGTGTCCGGCTTCCACCTACTTATCAACCAGGACATTGGCTTTCCCTACGCAACTCACAGGAACTACCAGCAGTGCTCTAAACCTGAAAGTGCAAAACCTGGGATCAGCCGTGCTAAATATCGCCGGCATCACCGCAAGTGGCGATTACCAGATTGCCTCTACTACCTGCGGCTCGAGCCTTGCGGTATCGGCAAGTTGCTCGGCATCGGTCTCATTTACGCCAGAGGTGGCCGGACCTGACCTGGGGGCGCTGACGGTGACGGATGATTCGGTGGGGAGTCCGCATACCGTCAGCCTCACGGGAACTGGCACTGTGGTCAGCCTGTCTCCCACCACCATCGGGTTTGGTAACCAGAATGTCGGCGCCAGCAGCGCCCCGGTTCCAGTAACCCTCACCAACAACGGCGCCAACCCGCTTACAATCACGGCGATTAGGACAGCGAACCTGCCCTTCACGGAGACCAATACCTGCATAGCGGCAGGGGCGACTCAAGGCACGGTGGCTGGGGGAACAAGCTGCACGATCGCGGTGACTTTTACGCCGCGAACCCCTGGGCTGATAAAGTCCACGTTAAGCATCAGCGATGACGGGGGCGCCAGCCCGGAGGTGGTGGCCCTGTCAGGGACGGGAGTTGGACCGCAGGTCGGCTTTTCTCCCGGCAGTCTTACCTTTACCTCTCAAGCGATGGGAACAACCAGCCCCGCGCAAACTGTGACGGTCAAAAACAGCGGTAATGCCACGCTGAATATCTCGGCCATCACTGCAAGTGGCGACTTTGCCGAGACCAACAACTGCGTCCCGGAGGGGGGCACCGGCGGTTCGCTGGAACCCAACGCCGCGTGCACCATCGCCGTAACTTTCACGCCCGCACGAACCGGGACGCGAACGGGAACTCTGTCTGTGTACGACAATGCAGGAAACGGCGTACAAAGAATCAGCCTGAAGGGAACTGGCATTTAGAGCGGAGTGACCCAAGTTTAGGAAGCAGCCGCCCCTTGAGTGCGGATGGGGACCACCACCACGCCGTAGCCCCGCTCAAAAGCCAGGCTCATCTTCGGCGCGCAGCGACCGCACAACCAGAAAAATTCCAATCGGC
>JBLMXE010000084.1:0-8419 GCA_050257615.1 Chlamydiota bacterium
GTAAAGTCCCGAATTAACCGCGGGCGCGTGGAACTAGGGCGCCTGCTATCACGTACATATAGGCAGGTGATTTGATGCCAGGCGAAAACCCAATCCGCATGCAGTGCGCCGAGTTCGAAGCTCTGCTGGCGGAAGCGCTGGACGGGCAGCTCAGCGGGGCGCAGCTGGAGAGTTTCCGGCAGCACCGTGAGAGCTGTGCCCTCTGCGGTCCCCTGTTCGCCCAGGCCGAAACTGGCCTGAGCTGGTTGAAGGCGGTTCCCCAAGTACAACCGCCACCCAACCTGGTGGACAGAATCCTGGCGGCGACCACGGGCACGCAAGCGCAGATGCCCGCGGCCGTCCCCGTTATCCGCCCCTGGCCGGAACGGCTGCGGGAGTGGGTAAGGCCGGTGCTGGCGCCGGTGTGGAGCACGGCCCGCCAGCCACGCTTCGCCATGTCGTTCGCGATGGTCTTCTTCTCCGTGTCCATCGCCCTGAACGCGGCGGGCGTGAAGTTGGGCGCGCTGCGGGCTGCGGATCTGCGTCCCAGCGCGCTGGTGCGCGGCTACTACGAGACCTCCGCCAAGGTGGTCAAGTACTACGAGAACATCCGCTTCGTGTATGAACTGGAATCGCGGGTGCGCGACCTGAAGCGGGTAACGGAGCCGGAAGAACCTGCCCGGCCGGTAAAGGAGAAGAATCGGAATCGCAACGACAATACCAGCGGAGCACCTGACCATAATCGGGAACAGAATTACAGCCGGCAGGAGGACCAGCCCGTGCTGGCCGCAGCGCCGGGGGACCTGCAGTTATGGCCGGTACACGCCCTGAGGAGGTTGGTATGAACTGCGCGGTGCATACAGAAACGCCGGCAGTCGCCTACTGCCGTACCTGCGGGAAGGCGCTGTGCGCCGCCTGCAAGCGCGACGTGCGTGGGGTCATCTACTGCGAGGACTGCCTGGCCCAGCGGCTGCAGGACGTGATGCCGCCAGCGGGAGCGCCGGCTCCGGGCGCGGTGCCCACGGGAGCGCCCGTAGTGGTGGTGCCCAGCAGCGGGCCCAATCCCGCGCTGGCGGCGGTGCTGGCCGCCTTCTTCCCCTTCGGCGTGGGCGCGGTGTATTGCGCGCAATACGCCAAGGGCCTGGCCCACATGCTCATTTTTGCCTTCCTGGTCTGGGGCGCCAGCAGCGGCGGCGACGCGCAGGCAACCTTCTTTGGGCTCGGCATTGCTTTCTTCTACATCTATCAGATCGTGGACGCGCATCGTTCGGCGAAAGCGCTGCAGATTGGGCAACCGGCTCCAGATCCCTTTGGCCTGGGGCAGGTGCTGGGTGGAGGGGGCAAAACCAGCCTCTCCAACGTGCCCACGGGGGCGCTGATCCTGATTGCTCTGGGCGTGCTGTTCCTGGTGGGCAACCTGGGACTGTTTGACTTTCACATATTCCACCGCCTGGTTTTCCCCATTTTCCTAATTGGACTGGGAGTGTGGATTTTCTTGCGCCGTTCGGGAGCCCTGGGAGAGAGCAGGGCGAGTGGCGGGCCGCTCCCACTGAACGCGCGGGTTCTGATGGGTCCGGCAGTGCTGGTCACGATCGGCGGACTGCTGCTGCTGGAAGCGGTGCATGTGGCCAGCTTCGGGCGGACCTGGCCCATCCTGCTGCTGGTGATTGGGCTGATCAAAGTACTGCAGAGCAACGCGTCCAGAAGCGGACAAATACAGCCTCCGGCTCCCCCGGCGGGCGGTTCAGAGACTCCGCCACCGCCGTCTCCCGCCGGCGGAGAAGTGAGTGGGGAGGTGGGCCATGTCTAGTGCTCCGCCGGTTGTCACGCCGCCCCGGCGACGCCGCTCTTTCGCTGGGCCGCTGGTTCTGATTATTCTGGGCGTCGTGTTCCTTTTAGGGAACATGCACGTGCTCACCTGGCATTCCCTGGGCCTGTGGTTCGCCCGCTACTGGCCGGTGCTGATCATCGTTTGGGGCGTGGTCAAGCTGATCGAATATTACCAGGCGCAACGCGAAGGCACGCGGCCCTCGGGCATCGGGGTGGGAGGATTTTTTCTCCTCATGTTCCTGATCTGCGCTGGGCTGATCGCCAGCCAGGCCGCGCGGGTAAACTGGCACGCCCTGGGCGATGAGATGGATATGGGCGACAGTATGTGGCCCGTATTCGGCGACACCTACAGCTTCAACGATGAGCTGCAACAGGCCTTTCCCGCCGGCGCCAGCCTGCGCGTGGTTTCCAATCGCGGCGGCGTGACGGTGAATTCCTGGGACGAGAAAGACATCAAGATAGTCGTGCACAAACGGCTGGTGGCCGACAACGAGCAGAAGTCCAAGCAGATTGATTCCCAGACCCGGCCCACTATTTCCGTCGCCGGCACGCTGGTAACGGTGAACGCCAACACCACCGGAGCCGGCGACCAGCACGCCGTGAACACCGACCTGATCATCTCCGTTCCCCGCGCAGTGGCGGTAGACATTGCCACCCAGCACGGTGATGTGAGCGTGCAGGGGCGAGAGGGCGAAGTGAAGGTCTCCAATTCGCATGGCGACGTGAACCTGGGCGAAATTACGGGCAACAGCAGCGTGAACATGCGCAAGGGTTCGCTGACCGCGGCCC
Source organism: Chlamydiota bacterium (assembly GCA_050257615.1). GTDB lineage: Bacteria > Acidobacteriota > Terriglobia > Terriglobales > Acidobacteriaceae > JAICWP01. The sequence continues at coordinate 2,599 of JBLMXE010000084.1, forward strand.
ACCTCAAGGGCGATTTGAGCGTGGACGGGCGCCTGGACGACACCAATATTTCTGACGTGAGCGGCGGCGTGGTCCTGACCGGGGACTACTTCGGCGACATGAGCCTGGCCGGCATCAAGAAGAGCGTGCGTTTCAAATCGTCGCGCACCGACCTGGAATTCTCCCGACTGGATGGCGATCTGCACATGGAATCGGGCGACCTGCAGGCCAAATCGCTGACAGGCCCGCTGCGGCTGATCACCAAATCCAAGGACATTCACCTGGACGACGTGAGCGGCGAGGTCAAACTGGAAAACAGCAATGGCAGCGTCGAGGTGCATGCCGGCAAGCCGCCGCTGGGCAGCATGCAGATTGATAACAGCAAGGGCGACATTCAGGTGGTGGTGCCCACAGGCGCGGCCTTTAGTGTGGATGCGCGTACCCGCGACGGCGACATTTCGACTGACTTCGATCAGATCAAGGTCAGCGATCAGAACGGCCAGAGCACGGCCAGCGGCACTGTGGGCAGTGGCGCCTCCCGGCTGGAGATCACCAACCGCTATGGCTCCATCGAGATCCGCAAGGGGACGACGGCAGAGGCAGCTAACCAAGGGCAGGATTGAGAATAGTTTCGAGTTTCAAGTTTCGTCCCGCAATGCCGAACTTTGAAAGTGTGCAGCATTTTTCCACTTAATGCGCATCCGATCCTGCATGGCCAAGCCGATTAATGACGACATCAATCCTTTCGGTGATAAGCCCACGCGGGCCCATCCCAACATCAATCCTTCCGGACCGACGACGGGAACAGAAGGTTGGGGGCTTCGGCCGGATGAGCCGGAAATTGACGAAGGGCATTTGAGTCCGAAAACAGCGCGCTCGAAGAAGCGGGTCAGGAAGAGCGTGCCGCCGCGAAAAAAGTAGGTGGAAGTTAATAGTTGGTACTAGCTCTAGGTGTCAACTACCAACTACTGACTACACCACCGCCTTTGGGCGGCGATTGCCGGCGGCCGCAGCCTGCAGTCGCTGCACTTCCTTCGGCTCTAATCTGCGGTACTCACCGGGGGCGACGTCCAGTTCCAGTGGGCCGTACTTGACGCGCTTGATTTTTTCCACGTGGTGGCCGATTTCCTCGAACATGCGCCGGATTTGCCGGTTGCGGCCTTCGATGAGCGTGACCTCGTACCAGGGATTGGGAGCGTCGCGGGTCAGGTGGATTTTGGCGGGCACGGTCTTCACCGGCGCTTTGCCCGGCTCGCGCAAGGTCACCCCCGAGCGAAGCTTCGCGATGCCTTCATCGCTAGGCCGCCCGCTCACTTTTACCAGGTAAGTCTTGGGAACGTGGGAGGCCGCGCGGGTCAGGCTGTTGGCCAGGTCGCCGTCGTTGGTCAGCAGCAGCAGACCCTCGCTGGCGTAGTCCAGCCGCCCCACGGGGTAAACCCGCGTTTTCAAGCCGTGAAGCAGTGCCATGATCGTCGGCCGGCCTTCCGGGTCGGCCGCTGTGGTCACAAAGCCCTTTGGCTTGTTCAACAGCAGGTACACGTGGTGCTCGGGCCCGCGCAGCAGCTTGCCGCCCACCCGGATGTGGTCGCGTTCGGGATCGGCCTTGGTGCCCAATTCGGTCACCACCTGGCCATTTACCTCTACCTGTCCGCTGGAAATGAGCTGCTCGGCTTTGCGTCGCGATGTGATGCCGGCGGCGGCGATGATCTTCTGCAGTCGTTCTTGCGTCATTGGATAGTCAGATGACTCCAGTTCTATAAAGGACACGGAAAACTTTTTGTTAGGCGAAAAGCTGCAGGCTGCTGGGGTTTGGAATGAGGGTGCTGGTGCTCAGCTGTCAACTGTGCCCGCCGCTCTGGTTTTGCAGTAGCTTCACAATGTCATCTCGGTTTGCCTGTCTTTCCCAGTCGAGAGGCGTTTCTCCGGAATCGTTTTTCGCATCAGGAGATGCTCCGAGGTCAAGAAGGAAGTGGATCGCTTGTAGATGACCTTGGCCCACGGCTTCGTGCAGGGGAGTGTTCCCGAGTTCACTGGGTGCGTTAATTTCCGCTCCGGCCTCAATTAACGCCGCAATCTCCTCTATGTTTCCACGAAACCAAGCGACGTGAAGCGGGCGCTCGCCGAAATTGCCTACTGGATTCACATCTTGGAGGGAAATCCCAGAAAACGCAGGAAGGTCCTCGTCCTTGTACCTATGTAGAACTTCCGCAGCAGTGAGGCGACGAGAATTGCGGCTCGCCACTAGTCTCCCGCCGCTTCCTCGCGGGCGACTTCTTCTTCGTTCTCGCCCGGAGCTGCCTCGCCGGCTGGCGCTTCGGGCATGGTTTCCACGACGGCCGAGGCTTCCGCCTGCGCCGGTTCCGCCTCCGCCGGAGCGGCTTCGGCTGGCGTTTCCGGAACATCGGGGACGCCGGTGGCGTCGGCCACTCCGCCCGCCATATCAAGCTGCAGGGCCTCGCTGGCCAGCTTTTCGAACTCTTCCATGCTGGGCAACTCGCTCACGTCCTTCAGTCCGAAACGAAGCAGAAACTCCTTGGTGGTTTTGTAAAGAATGGGGCGGCCGATCACCGCCTTGCGCCCGGCGGTGGTGATGAGCTTGCGCTCCAGCAGGGTGGCGATGACGCCTCCGGAATCCACGCCTCGGATTTCGCTGATTTCGGGCACCGTGACCGGCTGCTTGTAGGCGATGACGGCCAGGGTTTCCAGCGCCGGAAGAGACAGGCGCACCGGCGGCTTCAGGCTCTTGGCGAAGGCGCGCACCACGTCGTGATGCTCGGGCTTGGTTGCCATGCGGTAGCCGCCCGCCACCTGGCGGATTTCCATAGCGCGATCAGCGGCCGCGTATTCGCTTACAAGTTCGTCCACGGTGGCCCGCACCCGGGATTTTATTTCGGCGTCGGGCAGCGGTGCGCCTTCTTCGGAGACCACCGCCTCCTTAAGCAGGCTGGTGATGTATTCCAGGCTGACCGGTTCTTGCGCCGCGTAAATAATGGCTTCGATTTTGGGTTTGATGCTCATAGCTGAATCCTACCGCCAGTCGTCGCGCACCGCGCTTTGCTCTCCCAATACGCTGTCGAATTCTGTGTGCTTGCGCACCAGGATTTCCCCGAACAGCGCTTCCTGCCGCAACTGGATGGCCTGCAGGCGCACCATCTCCAAAAGCGCCAGAAACATGCACACCAGCGCCTGGCGCGACTGCAGGTTGCGCAAGAGCTGCTTCAGGCGGATGGGCTTGTCTTCCATCATCAGGCGGCGGCGCAGGTACTCGATCATCTGCGACACCGTGACCGTTTCCTCGTTGACCTCCAGCACCGGCCGCGACTTGGCGCGCTGCAGAATCTGCTGAAACGTCTTCACCAGGTCAATGACGTCGGCCGCCAGTTCCGGCTCCGTGCCCTCAGCATCAATGAACTCGCGGATGGCAGGATTGGTCAGGGCCGCATCTTCGATTTGCTGCTTTTGCAGCAGCATCTGGGCGGCCGTCCTGAACTTTTCGTGCTCCAGCAGGCGATTGACCAGCTCGGCGCGCGGGTCCTCTTGCCCCTCGGCCGGCGCGTCCGGGTCGCGCGGCAGCAGCATTTTGGACTTGATGTGGATGAGCACCGAGGCCATGTAGATGAAGTCGGCGGCCACATTCACATCCAGCTGCCGCATGCGCTCTACATAGGCCAGGTATTGGGCGGTGATCTTGGCGATGGGGATGTCGTAGATGTCAATGTCCTGCTTGCGGATCAGGTCCAGCAGCAGGTCGAGTGGTCCGTCATACACTTCGGCCACGGTGACGGCGAAGGGGAAGTCGCTCTGCTTTTGCGCCGGCTTGGGCGGCGGCGCTTCGGCGGTTGTCGCGGTGTTGGTGTTGGGCTCAACCATAACGAAAGTAGTCGGGAGTCGGTGGTCAGGAGTCAGCAAACCCTTCAGCTGGTAGTTGGTAGCTGGTAGTCAGCAGTCGGTGCCGCGTTGGCACCACCCGCTATGAGAATCTTAGCTGACTCCTGAATAACTGGCTCCTGACTCCCGACTCCTGACTACTGATTTTTCGCCTCGAAGTCCACTGACATGTGCATGGCCTCGCGCACCTCTTCCATGGTAGCGTGGGCAATCTTGCGAGCTTTGCTGGAACCTGCCTCCAGAATATCCCATGCCAAGCGGGGATTGTCCTGGTATTTTTTCCGCCGCTCCTGCATGGGATTCAGCACACCAACCAGGGCATCGGCCACCCAGCTTTTGCATTCAATGCAGCCGATTCCGGCGGTTTTGCAGCCTTCCCAGACTTTGGCGATGGTGGGCTGGTCGCTGAAAATCTTGTGCAAATCTCCCACTGGGCAGACTTCGGGATTGCCCGGATCAGTGCGTCGCACGCGCGCCGGGTCGGTGACCATGGTCTTTAGCTTTTGCCGTACCAGCGGCTCGGGGTCGGTCAGTAAAATGGTGTTGCCATAAGACTTGGACATCTTGCGCCCGTCGGTGCCGGGCAGCTTGGCGGCAGGCGTGAGCAGGGGCTGGGGCTCGGGAAAAACGTAAGAGCGCTTGCTCTGGTAGAACATGTTGAAGCGGCGCGCGATCTCCCGGGTCAACTCTACGTGCGGCACCTGGTCTTCGCCCACCGGGACGTAGTCGCCCTTATAGATCAGGATGTCAGCCGCCTGCAGTAAGGGATAGCCGAGGAACCCATAAGTTCCCAGGTCTTTGTCCTGGATGTTCTCGCGCTGCTCCTTATAGGTGGGGACGCGCTCCAGCCAGCCCAGGGGCGTGATCATGGAGAACAGCAGGTGCAGTTCGGCGTGCTGGGGCACGTGCGACTGGATGAACATGGTGCAGCGCTCGGGGTCGAGACCGGCGGCCAGCCAGTCGAGCACCACTTCCAGCGAGTTCTGCTTGATGGAGGAGGTGTCGGCGTAGTCGGTAGTCAGGGCGTGCCAGTCGGCCACGAAGAAGAAGCAGTCGTAGTTGTCCTGCATGCGCACCCAGTTATCGAGCGCGCCTACGAAGTTGCCCAAGTGCAGCTTGCCGGTGGAGCGCATGCCGCTGAGCACGCGTTTTTTGCGGTTATCGGAACGAGAAGACATTCACACTCTCATAAGCAGGGAGTTAAAAACGGCGAGAAAGGGCGACATCATGGCCATCAGCAGGTTGCCGCCCACCAGCAGCAGCAGAATCAGGCCAAAAATGCCGATCCGGTCATAGATGTCGCGCACGCGCTCGGAAAGCATGTGGCGCACCACGTGGCTGCCGTCCAGCGGCGGCACGGGAATCAGGTTGAAGACCCCCAGCAACACATTGATCACCATGCCCTGGTAAAGCAGCACGGAGATGGGCACCAGCGCCGAATTGCTGACCCCAGGGTAGCCCAGCATGGCCGCCTTGACGATAAAGTTGGCCTGCGGTGAGCTCAGCGCAATCAGCATCAGGCAGATAACCGCCAGGGTGGCCACCAGGAAGTTGCTGATGGGGCCGGCGATGGAGGTCAGAATATCGTCGCGAATTTCGTGCCCGAAGTTACGCGGGTCTACCGGCGTGGGCTTGGCCCAACCGATCACCGGGAAGCCGGTCACCAGGCAAATGGCCGGCAACAAGATGGTGCCAATCGGGTCTATGTGGCGGATGGGGTTCAACGATACCCGCCCCAGCATCTTGGCGGTGGGATCGCCGCAGCGCCAGGCGGTGAAGGCGTGCGCCGACTCATGCACGCTGATGGCGAAAAGAAAGACTATGGCCTGGAAAACGTAGATAACGTGTTGAAGGGTCATGCCTTAGAGCGATTCTACAGTGGTTGGTTGCCAATTGTCAGGCTTCAAGGTTTCGCAGGTTTCAAAGTTTCAAAGGTTGAAGGCTCTCGGCCTCG
>JBLMXE010000085.1:0-6068 GCA_050257615.1 Chlamydiota bacterium
CGGCAGCGATGAAATGGCAGAGGCGCTGGCGGATCCGGATTCTGCTGTTTTTGGCGGTATTCGGCCCCGGCTTCATCACGGCGAACGTGGACAACGACCCCAACGGCATCTGGACCTATTCGGCTGCCGGGGCGCAGTTCGGCCATCTGCTGCTGTGGACCATCATTCCCACCACGCTGGCGCTGATTGTGGTGCAGGAGATGTCGGCGCGGATGGGGGCGGTGACCGGCAAAGGCCTGAGCGACCTGATCCGCGAGGAATTCGGGTTTCGCATCACCTTCCTGATGATGCTGGGGCTGGTGGTGGTCAACTTCGGCAACGTGGTGGGCGAGTTTGCCGGGGTGGCTATGAGCCTGGAGCTGTTTGGGGTGTCCAGGTTCATCTCAGTTCCCCTGACCGCCGCTTTTGTGTGGCTGCTGGTGGTGAAGGGCCAGTACAAGAGCGTTGAAAAGGTCTTCATTGTCGCGTCGTTTTTTTATGTGACTTACATTGCGGCGGGCATCATGGCCGGTCCTTCGTGGACGGAGGCCGCCATTGCGACTTTCAAGCCGCCGGCGCTGAGCCATTTTCACGAGCGCGCCTATCTCTACATGTTTCTGGGAATTGTGGGGACGACGATCGCGCCTTGGATGCAGTTCTACCTGCAGTCTTCCATTGTAGAAAAGGGAGTGACGCGGCGGCAGTTTGCGGCCTCGCGCATTGACGTGGTGGTGGGGTGCATTCTGACCGATGTGGTGGCGTGGTTCATCATCGTGGCCTGCGCCGCCACGCTGTACGTGCACGGGCACACGCAGGTGCGTGATGCCGCCGACGCGGCGCAGGCGCTGCATCCCCTAGTGGGCGAGTACGCTTACATCCTGTTTGCCGCTGGGCTACTGAATGCCTCGGTGTTTGCGGCTTCCATTCTCCCTCTCTCAACTGCGTATGTGGTGTGCGAGGGCCTGGGATTCGAGTCGGGCGTAGGAAAGAGCTTTAGCGAGGCGCCGGTGTTCTATTGGCTGTACACCATTCTGATTGTGGCCGGGGCGGGTGTAATTCTGACCCCCAATTTGCCTCTAGTGCAGGTTTCGATTTTGAGCCAGGTGATTAACGGTGCGGTGCTGCCGTTTGTGCTGGTGTTCATGATCCTGCTCATTAACAAGCGCGAACTCATGGGCGAATACATTAATTCTCGCTGGTTCAATGTGGCCGCTTGGGGTACGACGGCTGTGGTGACCGCGCTGACCGCCGGGTATTTGTGGACGCAATTCCATTGATCGTTCGCCGTTAAAGGATCTTCCCGGCGGCGATGTCGTTGACCAGTTCCAGATCGGCTTCGAGGAAGTCGTATTGCGGCAGGTGGGCGCGCTCCACCCAGCGCACGTCGCGGAAAATGCGATTCTCGATTTCGCCGGCGAACTGGTGAACCACAAAGAAGCGCAGCTCCACCTGGCCGCCGCCCTTGTAGCTGTGGCGAATGCGTGCGACCTCTTCGCCCACCTTGGCGTCAATGCCCAGCTCTTCGTCCAGTTCGCGGCGCATGGCGTCGCGCGGCTGCTCGCCCTCTTCGATTTTGCCGCCGGGGAACTCCCATTTCAAAGGCATGGGCTGGTGGCGGGTGCGCTGGCAGATAAGCAGCTTGCCATCCTGCAGAATCAGGGCTGCGGCCACAAGTTTCATCCCACGGCCTCGGAGGAAACAGCGCCGGGGTCCAGGCAGGTGGTAAAGGTGAAAGCGAAGGCGGCCAAGCCGGGCCGGGGACAGAGCAGTTCCAGTGTATGCGTACCGAAGTCGCGGTTGTCCACCAGCTGATACATGCGGGCCTGCTCGACCAAGATGTAGCTCTCTTCGCCGCCCGCAGCTGTGGAACGGAAGCGCACGTCGGACGTGGCCTGGGCGCGGGTGAGCGGTTTGCCGTCCTGATGAATGATGAGTTCGTAGGAAGGCGCGCGCGGGGAGGCGAGAACAAGATTGACGGCGGCGGCGGAATATCTCACTACGATGCGGTTGTCGCCCTCGGCCGCCGATTCGAAGTACTCGGTGGTTGAGGCCCAGCGGCCCTGGGCATAGAAGTGGCCTTCCTCCAGCTTGCCGGTGAAGGAATAATCGGCGATTTCGTCCTCGCGGAAGCCATTCTTGTTGCCGATGCGGCCGCGGCGGTGACCCAGGTAAAGCTCGGGGCTGGGCTGGAAGCAGACTGCGCCCGGGCGGTCAGTCTCGCGGACCGGCTCCACGAGTGGCGGCAATTCGAGCACGGGATTGATTTCGCGCAGCAGCTCCTGAATGGTTTGCTCGGTATCGCCATACGCGCCTTCGCCGAAGTGCGCGTAGCGGAGGTAGGAATCGCCGTCGAGCAGATACTTGGTGGGCCAGTAACGGTTGGCGAAAGCTTTCCACAATTCGTAGTTGCTATCAATCACCACGGGATAGGTGATGCCCAGGTCGCGCACCGCCCGCTCGACGTTGCTTTCATATTGGGCAAAGGTGAACTCTGGGGTATGGACGCCGATGACGGTCAAGCCCTTGTCGCGGTAGCGCTCATGCCAGGCCTGAACGTAGGGAAGCGTGCGCAGGCAGTTGACGCAGGTGTAATCCCAAAAATCAACCAGCACCACGCGTCCGCGCAGCTGGCGCAGGCTGAGGGGCGGGGAATTCAGCCAGACGCGTGCGATTTCGGGCGCCCGAACTTGCCCTTTTTCTACTTTCATCGGCCGAACTTTTCCAGGTGCTTGCCCAGCACTCGGGCGCAGTATTCCACCAACTCCTGGTCTTCCGGGCCAAAGGCGGAAGGGAAGTGGCTATCAATGTCGAGTTCGCCGGCCACTTTGCCGCGGACAAAAACGGGGACTACGATTTCCGACTTGGTCTCAATAGAGCAGGCCAGGTAGCGCGGATCGGACTTGACGTCATGCACCACCACAGTTTTACCGCTAGAGGCGGCTGCGCCGCAGATGCCCTGGTTTAGCGGAATGCGGGTGTGCGGGGTCATGGCGCCGACAAATGGCCCCAGCACCAGCACCGGCGCCTGGCCGGGTTTGCTCTCCAGCATGTAGAAGCCGACCCAGTTGTACTTGAGCATGCGCTCGTTGAGCTTTTTGACGATGCCCCGCATGAGCTCTTCAGCGGTCAGGGAAGTGGAGGCGAGGTGATCAATCTCTTTCTTGACCAGTTGTGTTTTCGCGGCCGCAGTGGGCATGGCCTTAATTAAATCACAGCGGGCACGGTTGTCACGCGCCTCCGATCCGGCGCATCCCGGCGGGCTGTGGAAAAAGCTGGGGATGAAGGATGGCGGCGATGGCCCGCAGCCCGTCGAGCAGGGTGGAAGCGGGGGTGTTGAGCCAGGAATCGGGGATGCAGAAAACGTGGCGCTCCCGGACAGCGCGCATGGTGCGCCAGCCTCGCTGTTCGACGATTTTTTCCAGGGGCACGCGATCGCCGGCGCCGCACCAGGCGGCGATGACGTAGTCGGGATCGCTGGCGAGCACGGCTTCAGAAGTGGTCTGCTGGCCGGGCTGGCCCACGAACTCGCCACCCGCGGCTTCCACCAGTTCCGCCACCCAGGGCTGGGAGGCGATGAGCGGCTTGCCCCATTCTTCGCAGAAGACCTGGGGAGAGCCGGAAGATTGCGCACGTACCTTCTCGCGCACGGCGTCAATTGTATTTTGCATTTCAGCGATCACTTCCACGCCGCGTTCCGGCCGGCCGATTATGCCGGCGATCATGCCTATGTCGCGGTAAATGTCGGCCAGCGTCCGGGGAGCGAGGCCGAGGAAGGGAATGCCGGATTTGAGGATTTCGGCAACCGATTCGAGCTGGTAGGGAACCGAGGCGATGACCAGTTCGGACTTGGCGGCCAGAATTTCAGCGGCCTTGGAGGTCCAGGAGTCGGCCACCACCAGGCGTCCCTGGGAGATGCCGGGCAGCACTTCCTCGCAATACTTGGTGCAGGCCACCAGGAGGTCGCGCGCTCCCAGCGCGTCGAGAATCACGCTGGCGCTGGGCTGCAGGCTGACGATGCGCTGGGGAAAAAAGCTCATCGCCAAATTCTAATTCGCCGCAGATGAACGCGGATGCACGCGGATGGAATTTGGGTTTTTGCGGCGCGGGCGGGCTCGCCCGCGTTGTCGCCATAACCGCGGTCGCTTGGGTTCGGCAAGGGCGGCCGCCGCCGCGCTTCCTCGCGAGGCTCGGTCGCGCGGGAGGTTGTTCCTGTGTTTTACCCAGGGCTAACGCCCTGGGCTAAAAACTGTTTCGCCCTTCGGGCTGGTTCGTTGGTGGGTCGGAGGGTGACGGCAGGAAAATGGGACGGAGGAGCTTGGGCGAAATCGTTGACGTCCGTCGCTATGGCTAGAGAGTGCACCTTATCATCTTTTGCGAGCAGCCAATAACCACAAACTTCAGGCACAAGATGAGATTGTCCAGTTGTTGTTCAGTCCGCGTTAATCAGCGTTAATCCGAGGCGAAGAAGTTCAGGCGACGGGAGAGGGCAACTGCGGCGCATTGACCAGGAAGCGTTCGAATTCCGCGGCTTCGGCCTGCGGCAGGCGCTGCCAGCGATGCTTCAGGTAGGCCCAGGGAATGTGGAACAGCAGCACGCGCGGGCTGAACTTTGTAGAAGTGTGAATCCAGCAGGAATGGGTGCACCAGCAGTTGGCCTGGGGAATGGCGGCAATCTCCTGCTTCATCTGCGGCGAGGCCAGCGCCGCGCTCAGGTCGAAGTCGAAATCCTGCAGGCGCCCCAGCTTGCCACGCAGCTCGCAGGCACGGAAGTGGCCGTCGTGGTCAATGACTATGGTGGTTTCGCCCGCCGGGCAGCGCATGGGCCAAGCCTTGTTGCTGTAGTGATTTTGCTCGTGTAATTGAAAGTGCAGCTTGATGTTGCCCAGATAGAAGGCGCGAGCTAACTGGCGGGCGGGCGCGGGCGTGTCCGCGAACAGGCGGTCGGCGTAGCGCTCGTGGAACCACATCAGGCGGCGGTGGAGCTGGCTGAGTTCCTCCGGCGCCAGCTTCTTGAGCGCCGGGTCCAGGGGGTCGCCGCGAATGATTTCGAAATAGTGGCCGTCGGGCTCGGTTTCCCGCATCATCTGCAAGCCGAGATCCACCAGCTCGCGGTAGTTTTCCGTGGTAATGCAGGTGACCACGTTGCGGCGCAGGCGGCGCACACCCTTCCAGCGCGCCGCCGCCAGATTGATGGTGGCCAGCGTCTTCTGGAAATTGTTGGGCACGCCGCGAATGGCATCGTGGGTGTTGGCCAGGCCATCGAGAGAAAAATTCAGGTCTATGGCCAACTCCGGGCAGCGTTCCAGCAGGTGGTCAATCACGGAAACTACCTGCGCGGGCAGCAGACCATTAGTGGGAAGGTTGACGGCACGCACCCCGTTGTTGCGGTAAAAAAGCTCGATGATTTCCGCCAGTTCCTTGCGCAGAAAAGGTTCGCCGCCGGAGATCCAGAGCTTGTGAAACTGCGGGGCGGTCTGGCTGACGCGGGCCAGCTGGTCGAAGCTGAGGTCGCGGCCCTGGTTCAGTTCCTCCCAATAAAAACAGGTGCGGCAAAGGGAGTTGCAGGTGGAGGTGACGAACAGGAAGAGGCCCTCAAGCTGCAGCGGTCGAAAGATGCCCTTGGCGTACTTGAGATAGCTGAAGCCCACGGGCCGATTATATCTTGCCGTGAGAAGAAACTTCTTTGCCGCGGATTAACACGGATATCCACGGATGTTTGAGTGATTGAATCATTGAATCACTTAATCACCAATGAATGATCCGTGTTTATCCGTGTTGATTCGCGGCGGCGAATCTCTTCAGCAGGGCGTTCAGGGCGTCCAGGGCTAGCTGGCCGGCGTGGAGGGAGGCTGGCGGCAGGTCACCGGCGGCGGCCACGAGCTGTTCGCGGCGAAGCTGGCGAGCTTCAGGAAGGGTGCGTCCCTTCACCATCTCGGTGAGCAGGGAAGCGCAGGCCATGGAGGGCACACAGCCCTTGGCGCGGAAGCGAATGTCGGCAATGCGGCCGTCCGCCAACTTGGCGCTGAGGCGCAGGATGTCTCCGCAGGCTGGATTTTCCACCTGCACGCTGGCATCGGCGTTGGGCACTT
>JBLMXE010000086.1:0-3214 GCA_050257615.1 Chlamydiota bacterium
CCCGATTGCGTCCGGAAATCATCAAAATCAGCCAGGAACGCCCTGAACCGTCGCTGGTGACCTACGCCGCCCAGCAGATCCGGCAGGGTGAAGTTCTGGGCATGCCCACCGATACTTTTTATGGCTTGGCCGCCGACCCTTTCAATTTGCGCGCTGTGGACCGGGTTTACGAAATCAAAACCCGCTCCCGGCACAAACCGCTTTCATTGCTAATTGAAAACATCGAGCAGGCGGAAGAGCTGGCGCGGCCTCTGCCGCCGGAATTTTACGCCCTGGCGCGGCGCTTCTGGCCGGGCCCGCTGACCATTATCGTGCGCGCCGCCTCCAAGCTGCCGTTGAAGGTGACGGCCAACACCGGCAACGTAGCCTTGCGTATTCCCGCCGCCGCTATCCCAGTGGCCGTGATCAAAGCCGCCGGCATCCCCGTGACCGCCACTTCCGCCAACCTCAGCGGCGCTGCCGAGTGCACCACCGCAGTCGAAGTACGAGATCAGCTGCAGAACCGCATCGGCATAATCATTGACGGCGGCACCTCGCCGCGCGAAGTGGCTTCCACCATTGTGGACCTGACCGACTCCGACGCCCGCTGGAAGGTCCTGCGTGAGGGCGCCATTCCCGGCCAGGAAATTTCCAAGTTCTTTGCTGAAGGATGAGCGCTGATTCTGCTGACCGGGCACGCCGCAAGTACCCTGTAGCCTGGATTGCGGTGCTGGTTTTTGCTCTGGTTGTGGGCTGGTTTGCGATTACCTGCGGCCGCATTTTGCGGCAGGCCCGCAGCGACGAGGCCCGACCCGCTGCCGCCATCGTGGTTTTTGGCGCTGCGGAATACGCCGGCCGCCCCTCTCCCATCTTCCGGGCTCGCCTTGACCATGCTTTCGCACTCTTTCGCAGGGGTCTGGCGCCGGTGGTTATCACCACTGGCGGTTATGGTTACGATCCCACTTACAGTGAGGGTGGCGTGGGCCGCGATTACCTTCGCTCCCTGGGCATTCCCGATCGCGATCTGATCGCGGAGACGCAAAGTTCGGATACCGTGCAATCTGCTCGCCGCGTGGCTGTGATCATGAGAACCAACGGCCTGCGCGATTGCCTGGCGGTGAGCGACGCCTACCACGTGTTTCGCGTCAAGCAAATGCTGGACGGGCAAGGCGTGATCGCCTATGCCGCTCCCCGGCCCGATTCGCTGCCCCGTTCCTTCGGGGAGCGCTCTTTCCTGGTGGCGCGCGAGGCCCTCAGCTACATGCTGTGGCGGATGGGGTTCAACGTGTAAGCATTTCGCCAGTGCTGGTTAAGAATTTGGCGCGACTGTGGAAGCGTGCGGCTTTCAGCCGCACGAAAACAGGTAAATTCAAGACCGGGCTTCAGCCCCGGCGGGATTTCTCCCGGACTGAAGTCCGCTCGGAATGACTGAAGTCCGCTCGGAATGAATGAGAGAAAAGCGAGTTATCACCGGGCTGAAGCCGGGTGCTTCCACACCAGCGCGGACTTTCGTGCCGCTATAGAGTCCGGCGCTACGTGAAAATGTGATTCAAAGCTTGCGGGCGAGGGCGTCGGCGCCACAGGGTCATGGTGACTGTGAATTTCGTCTGTTCCCCTCGCCAGACGGCTGCCACCCACGCCGCCCTCGTTCGGTGGTCTCGGAACCCCGGTAACCATCCCCAAAATTCGAGTTCAGCATCAAAATAGAAATCGTGGCGACCAGTCGAGTGGCGGTAGGAATCATGACGGTGGCGCTGCTGGGCCCGGCGCTGCCGGGTTGGGCATCGCACCGCTTGCACAAGCACCCGCCAAAGCCGCCGGCGCGGGAGGGCATGGCCATCATCGCCTCCGCCCTCAATTTTTCGCACACCCATCGCACCCGGCCCGATTGTTCGCACCTGGTGCACCAGGTCTACGCCGACGCTGGCCTGCCCTACCCCTATGTGGATTCGCTCGATCTCTATCGCGGCGCACCCGGCTTCAAAGCCGTGAAACATCCTCAGCCTGGCGACCTGGTGGTGTGGCGCACCCACTCCGGGATCGTGGTGGACCCGGACGAGCACTCCTTCTACAGTTCGTTGAATTCTGGCTTAGGCGTGGATTACTACGATTCGCACTACTGGAAGCACAAGGGCAAAGCGCGCTTCTATCGCTTCGTGGGAATTCGCGAGGAGCAGTCGGCGAGCAAGTTGCCCAGCGAGTGAGCAGATGCAGCCATCAGCTGTCAGCCTTCAGCCCGTGAAGAATAAGCAATTAGCAATTAGCAATTAGCATTTGGCCCTGAACATCCGTTGTGAATACCCAAGGCGATCTTGACGGGCTAAAGCGCGAAGTGCTGTTTTCTACTGATAGCTGATAGCTGTCGGCTGACAGCTATCTTGCCAGCGCCAGTACGCGCACCGGAGCCTGCGCGCTGCCCCGCAGTTTGGCGGGAGCCACCAGCACCAGCCCTCCGCTTACCGGGGCTCGCCCCAGATTGGTGACGTTCTCAATCTGGTACACGCTGTGACTGAAGGCGTAGTTGCGAACCGGGGAATTGGAGACGCCGGCGGTATCAATCCCCAATCCCACCACATTGCGGCCCTGCACCAGGAATTGCACAGCTTGCAGCGAGAAGCCGGGGAAATGCGAAGCGCCGCGCTTGTCACTGTTGCGATAAGCGCGCGGTGCATCCCAGCGACTGGCCCAACCCGTGTGCGCTATGACCACTGCTCCCTGGGGAATGTGGCCGTGCGCCTGCTCCCAGTTGGCAATGTCCGCCACGCTCAGTTGGTAGTCGGGGTTGTGCCGCGCCTGCGAACGCACATCAATCACAGTCAGAGGCGCAAACAATCGCTCCGGCGGTATCTGGTCCACGGTCCACAGACCCGGGATATAGCGCGCCGGCGCCTGCAAACGTGTGGGAAAGCTCTCGCTTGTGCTTAGGCTGCCAAGCGGATGAACGAGAGCCGAAGTGGGCTGAGGTACAAGGCTTTGAGTGGCCGGTGAGACCGTGGATTTGTCGCCGCCGATCTCGTGTGTCAGGTCAACAATGTGCGCGAAAGTTGCCGGCCGTTCCTGCCGCTCCGGACGGTGCTGGGCGAACAGAAGTAGCGCCAGTGCCAGCGCGTAACCAATCACAAAAGTTTTCCACTTCATCATGCTTTCGGCCTGCAACTCGGACCCGGGAGAACTCGCGCCTGGTTCCCTTAATCAGATGCGAACCGCATCACGAGGTTTGATTAATTTTGGCGTC